>NZ_JBTXLW010000006.1:0-196653 GCF_054871795.1 Enterococcus sp. LJL51
GATCAGGTAGATAGGTTGGAAGTGGAAGGCCAGTGATGGTTGGAGCGGACCAATACTAATCGGTCGAGGACTTAACCAAAGAATTGGAAGAGTAAGAAAATGTTTTTCGGAATGACTGTGTTGAAGATGATTGATCTATCCAGTTTTGAGTGAGCAAATCACTCAATTAAATACTATGCAGCACCAGTGTGGTGGCGATAGCGAGAAGGATACACCTGTTCCCATGCCGAACACAGAAGTTAAGCTTCTTAGCGCCGATTGTAGTGAAGGGTTTCCCTTTGTGAGAGTAGGACGCCGCCGCGCGATTATTCCGGCATAGCTCAGTTGGTAGTAGCGCATGACTGTTAATCATGATGTCGTAGGTTCGAGTCCTACTGCCGGAGTTCCTGTTTAGGAAATTAAAGTAGAGTAATTGTGAGTGCTTCTTTTTAACTCTGGAGAGTTGTCCGAGAGGCCGAAGGAGCATGATTGGAAATCATGTAGACGGTAAACACTGTCTCAAGGGTTCGAATCCCTTACTCTCCGTTTTTTGTTTGGCCCGTTGGTCAAGTGGTTAAGACACCGCCCTTTCACGGCGGTAACACGGGTTCGAGTCCCGTACGGGTCATTTTTTGATTGGTTTTGGAGGTTTAGCTCAGCTGGGAGAGCACCTGCCTTACAAGCAGGGGGTCAGCGGTTCGATCCCGTTAACCTCCATTGGTTGGTTCCGTGGTGTAGGGGTTAACATGCCTGCCTGTCACGCAGGAGATCGCGGGTTCGATTCCCGTCGGAACCGTTAGTTTTATAAATTTTTTATTGGCGTGGTAGCTCAGTTGGTAGAGCAACGGATTGAAGCTCCGTGTGTCGGCAGTTCGATTCTGTCTCACGCCATTATGGAGGAATAGCGAAGTGGCTAAACGCGACGGACTGTAAATCCGTTCCTTAGGGTTCAGTGGTTCGAATCCACTTTCCTCCATTTAGGGGTATAGTTTAAAGGTAGAACAGCGGTCTCCAAAACCGTTAGTGTGGGTTCAATTCCTGCTACCCCTGCCATTATTTTTATTTTAAATATTTTTTATGGCGATCGTGGCGAAGTGGTTAACGCACCGGATTGTGGCTCCGGCACTCGCGGGTTCGATTCCCGTCGTTCGCCCTTACCTTTATTAAGGTATTTTAGGTAATTGGGGTATAGCCAAGCGGTAAGGCAACGGACTTTGACTCCGTCACTCGTTGGTTCGAATCCAGCTACCCCAGTTTAATTATGGCGGTATAGCCAAGTGGTAAGGCAGAGGTCTGCAAAACCTTCATCACCGGTTCAAATCCGGTTACCGCCTTGCAATAATTAATTTTATGCCGGCGTGGCGGAATTGGCAGACGCGCTGGACTCAAAATCCAGTGCCCGCGAGGGCGTGCCGGTTCGACCCCGGCCGCCGGTATTTCTCTAAAAACAAGACTAATCAGTCTTGTTTTTTTGTATGTTCTGAAAACCCCTAGCTATGCTAGAGATTCCAGAGAGCTTGCAGCGTGGTAGTAAAAAAGCCTCCTAAACTGGTAAGATGAAGTTGGTTTCCCGACCACCACATCAAAAAGTTTAGGAGGTACCTTTATGAAAAAGGTTAACAAAAGTTTATCACACACTGTATGGAAATGTAAGTATCATTTGGTATTCGCACAAAAATACAGAGGAAACAATTTTTGCTTTTTTAGTTTATAAACAAAGCATTGCCACAGTGAATCATGATTCGCCGTCTGAAGTTGTAAAGGCTGCGAAATCTATACGCATTTCTTGATAGGATTGTTCAGAAATTCTACTGGTTCATTTGAGTAGGGAGACTGAAGAGCACCCTTAAATTGCAGTAGAAACGTTCGAAACGTCTTTAAAATAGTTCAATATTTTTCTAGAAGTATCGATTAAAAACAAGCAATTTTTCAAAGTATCATTGATTGTGTTTCTTTATTGCATAAAACAGAGCTTACTATAGTTGATAGCCCATTTGTAGTTCAAAGGAAACATGAATCAAGCAATTTACAACCTTAGCTTCTGTTAAGTAAGCCTTGAAACCAGGACACAAAGACGACTTTCATCGTTCAACCTGCTTTTGTCTTTCCTGTATTGCTTCATTAGTTTCACCATACTGCGCAGTTTCGACTCTTTGCTTTGGAAGTAATCGAAGGCGTTTTTCTTCATTCGCTGGTTGCGAAACGCTTTTCTAATGTGCTGGACAATGTAGAAACGGTCAATAATAGGTTGGGCATTGGAAAATAGCTTTTGACCAGTGAAACATGAGGTGTATACATATCGATTAAGATAAATTGCACAGTTTCGTAATTTTCTCTTGAGAATCAGCTGAAATAATATTTAAAAAAAGCAGTTCTGGATTCTTAATGATATCCAATAGATGATGGGGTTCACCATCCATCGTAGTAAAAATCATGTTAAGGCTAATACTGCGGACAGATTAAATTCATTAAATCACAACACTTTGGACAGATGTGTTCGAAACAGATCTATCGGATGATAGAATTGTTTCGTCACACGTTATGAGAAAGAAGTAGACAAGGTTTCTTTGAGAGAGAATCTCGGTTATAGAGGTATTTTAATTTAGGAGAGTGACAAAGGTTCGTTGACAGGCCTTACACTTGAAGCGTTGTTTTTTCAGTTCAAGATACATCCGATATTCGGAAACATGATTCATTAACAACCGTACGATTCTCATCCCAAAAATGTATTAGATTCGAAGCAGAACCAATCTTGTAATAAACACATTCTTGAGGAGAATAAGAGAATTTTCTACGATAGCGTAGAAAATTTTGTCTTTTATTAAACATATTTCCTTAAAAGTAATATTTTGGTTTAGAGGATTCAACATTTTTTTGATAGGCTGTCTTTTCTATTGCGTTAGATAAAATAGAAAAGATATTGGTGGATTACTAATATCAAAAGGTATAAAGCCTAAAAACACCACGATTTAGAAAATTTCTAGATTATGGTGTTTTTTTATACTTCAATATCTTTAAATTGATAAAATGTAAGTCATTATAAAAAAAATTTGTAAAGACTGACTTATTTAGTTTTATAGAAATTGATTTAATTATTAGGAAGGAAGAATCTAAAAAAAGAAGGGTAACTTTAAAAAAAGTGAATAAGTAATGTAGCGTAGTTTAGAGAAATATCTTTGTATGTTTGACTTCTTCAGACTTTGATTAAACAGTAAAAAAATGTTCTTTGAAATAAATATTAGAATTATAAATCATTTTTGTGTTTTATTTAGTAATTAGTGATAGTAAGAAAGATTAAATGAAGTAATCTAAGGAAATTTTTAATAGTTTAATATAAAAATGGGTTGAATGCGTATTTAGAAATGAAGGAGGAAATAAGTAAGGTAAGGAGGGGAATTTAACAGCTGGGAAAATAGAGGGTAAAATTTTTCCAACTTATAAAAAAAAGTATTATTAATTTAGTTAATATGATAAAATTTATTTTATGTTCTTGATTTTATTTTTGTCAAAAGAATAAAATAAATTTTCTTATATTCTAGTAATTTAAGAAAATTAAGAGAAATAATTATTTAAAAGACGTGATATCTTTACTGTCTATAAATAGTTTAACTCAAAAAAAGTGAATAGTCTATATCAAATTTATTCATTTTCGATATTTTTCCTAAAACACTTGTATTGAAATGGAAAAATGTAGATAAAATTATTAACAGAATTTATAAGAAATAGGATTTAGTTAAGCAAATTAGTATTTATTCAAATTTTATTCATTAGTTAGTATTGATTATTTAGCACTTTTAAATAATCAAAGGTTTTAAAATACGTAATAAATTTAAAGGAGTGATGTTATGATATTATATCTTAATTTTAAGCCGTCAATAAAACCGTCATTCTATTTTAGAAAGAGTGTTGATCTATGAGTAGACGTGGAGAAAATATTTATAAGAGAAAAGACGGACGTTGGGAAGGAAGATATATTAAGGCAAGAAATGAACATGGAAAGATTACTTATGGATATGTTTATGGGAAAAAATATACTATTGTAAAAAATCGTTTAGCAGAATTAAGAGTACAGTATATTGGAAATTACAGTAATTTAACATTGTACGATGGCACAGTAGAGCAATGGATGAGTTATTGGTTAGCAAAATTTATGAATGGAAAAATAAAAATATCTACTTATTCCACTTATAAAACAAGAATGGAGAAATATATATTTCCTGTTCTTGGTTCCAAAAAATTAATAAATCTAACTAGTACACATATACAAGAATTCATATTTCAATTAGAAAACTTAGGATTGTCTTCTCGTTCTATAAATGTAATTTGTCTTGTGTTGAAAAGTGCATTAAATCAAGCTGTAAAAGAAAGCTATATAGTAAAAAATCCGTGTGAAGACATTACTATTAAAAAGAAAGAATATACAAACATTAATGCTCTAAGCATTGAACAGCAAAGAAGAATTGAAAAAAGAGCACTATTTGAAACGGAATGTTCGGCAGCTATCATTGCGCTATACACAGGAATGAGAATTGGTGAAATAAGTGGTTTAAGGTGGGAAGACATTGATTTTGAAAGAAATTTACTCTGTGTTAGGAGAACACTCACAAGGATTTCTTCATTAGATGAAAGAGGAAAGACTCAAATAATTATGAGTTCACCAAAAACAAAAACATCTGAACGGAGTATCCCTTTGGCTACAAATTTAAGAAAGTATTTACTAAAGAAAAAGAAACTGTCAATTTCTGACTATGTGATTTCATGTAAAGACGGCTTTGCCGAACCGAGAGTAATAAATTATCGTTTTAAAAAATTATTGGAAGAAGAAGGATTAGATAATATTAAATTTCATTCTTTAAGACATACTTTTGCGACTAGATGCATTGAGAAAGGAGCCGATATTGCTACTGTGAGTAAGCTATTAGGTCATTCATCAACTAAAATGACTTTAGATATTTATGCAGATTCTTTATGGGAAAGTAGAACACAAGTTATCTCTAATTTAGATAAAATGCTAGAAGGAGGTTAAAATAGTAAAAAAGAAATACGTTAATACCATGAAATTTTATTAGAAGCTTACTTAAACAGGAGTTTTAAAACAAATGGATATATACAGTAGAATACAACAAGAAAGCAGTCTTAAATAAAATTTTTAAGACTGTTTTTTTATGCTCAAAAAATTAGAAATAAAAATTTCCGCCGTAGAAAAGCAGTCATTTATTTTGAAAACGTAGATATATCAATGCTAAAACGATATTTTCTTATAATACTAGAATATAAGAAAATTAACACAGAAAAATAATCGAAAATAACATTACAACAATTTATATCTGTTTTTCTTATTATAACGTAGTAATACGTTTTTGTTGAGTAATATGAATATAGCTATATAAGTCAGGAGGAATGTAATGTCACAAATTCAAATTCGGGTAGGGTACCTTTTACTAGATGAAAACCAAAATGATTATGTTTCCCGTCTTTGGAATGATGAAATGTACAAGCTATACAATATTAATGATGAACTAGGTAATCCCAAAGATTGGGAGAATAAGTTAGATATTGTTTTGGTAGAAGGGAATCATATTGATAATATTGGTCAAATATGTCAGCAAATAATTGAAATCAAGCAGAATTTGAATGTACTTTTATGGGTTATCTCTTCTGAAAAAATCGATAATACATTTAGGTTATTGTATCTTAGGTTAGGTGCGATTGGGGTTATTGATTCTGAAGATTATTTTAACGAGTTTTATCTTATCTCTAAAAATTTTTCAGAATATAATGCTAAAAAAACTTTTTCTAATAATGAAGTAGAGGATACCATCCAAAAAACTAATAATAGATTGCGTCTTTTCCCAGAGAATAGAAGTATTATTCTTGAAACAGGTGAAGAAATTGAACTAACTAGAATGGAATACAATGTAATTTGCTTTTTATATGATCGCTCTGAAGAAGTAGTGACTTATGAAGAAATTTATAAACATATCTGGTCTGAGGAGGCTTCAATGCAAAAGTATCGAGTCAGTTATGTGATATTCAGATTAAGAAAAAAATTAGAAAAAAATACTCGAAATAGAAAATATATTGAAACTGTAAGGTCACTAGGTTACAAGCTTATAGTTGAGTCAACTCTTTAAAAGGAGGTGTAGAGATTGAATATAACTTTTGTTAGTTGTGAAACTGGATAATTTCGAGTGAGGTGATGATTTAAATCTAGTTTCAAACAACTTATCTACTTTAATAAAATTGGAGGAAAGAAATTGAAAAAAATGAGTTTTCTGAAAAATAGTTTGATAGTGGTTTTAGGAATGCTGACCTTAACGGCGGCAGAATTAGTTCTATTTGGAAATAATGGGATGTCTGTAGTAGCAGAAGCATCTTCTGGAGAGGCTACAGTTTCAACAATTTCACAATTTGAAACAGCATTGAAGGATGCTAGTATCAATTCTATTGTATTAAAAAACAGTATATCTTTTACTAAAAATATTACTGGAATTCCTAATAGAGATGTTGTAATCAACGGTAGTGATGATAATGGTGTAGTAATTATCTCAGGACCTTATGGAATTCAAGCTAAAACTAATTATAGTGGTACTAATAATTTTACAATAAAAAATGCAGAAATTGTTGGACACAGTACCTCAGGACGTTTTTTTGAAGCTACTGACGGCTGGAATGTGTTAGTTGAAGATGTCATTTATGATGGCGTTCGATTTGTAAACGTAAGTAATGGGAATTTGACATTTAGTGGAGAAAATAGAATTACTACTTTGTATGAAAATGCTACTGCTCGTCATTTGAAATTTGAAGCAGATTCAACATATACAGGACTGGCTGCAACCAAAAACAATTATCAATCTCCAGCATTTGACTTTAATGGGAAATCAGTTAGTGGAAAAGCCGTTGGAACAATAATTGTTGGAAAAAAAGCAAATGTAAATATTGGTGTAGGTTTAAATACCAATAATTATTCTCGACCAGCATTTCAAGGTAAAGTAACACAAATTGATGTTGAAGAAGATGCAAAATTAAATATTGATGCTGCTGGTGTTGCGTTTCAATTTGCTTCAAGAACTGACTATGCGACTATAAATCCTATTTTTACAATTGGAGAGAAAAGTAAAGTTTCAATTAATGGGCAAGGTGCTGGAAATCAAGCAGCAATGAAGCTTCAAAGTAGCAACACATCAATTAATATCAATCCTAGAGGTTCATTAGTAGTTACGGGTAACAGCACAAAAGCTGTTATTGAAAGTGCTAGAGGAACACAGTTTAATTTATTGCAGGCTGAAAATTTTGAAATTAAAAATAGAAAAATTGGTTCTAAATTATTTTATTCTTTAAATACATCAATAAAAGGTGTGGCAATGCAAAATATAGAAGTATGGAGTCAAACAGGGGGAGATTACCTTGAAAATTCTATGGGAGTCTTTCAAGCTGAAAACTATTTTGTAAGTTTCGGAAAAGTTTATGATAGCCAAATGATTTCAGTTACTGGAGATTTATCACAACAGTTTAGACCAGAGATTTATGGAAAAATTTCATTAAAAGGCGGAAGCTTTTAAATAAAAAACTTTTTAAGTATGTGTGTGGTGTTTTATGGTTAAGAAATGTTGAAGATTCACAAAAGTAGGGAGGTGTAAGTATTAAAACTGGAATCAATCTTTTAAAAATTAGAAACCTATGTATTGTTCTTGGTTTAATCACAATCAGTTTAGTGTATTTTCTTTCTATAAGCTCTGTTGGTGCAGCACCAGCCGGATATCTAGATATAGATGATACGAATACACCTAAAATAAATATTGTTACTCTTAATGGAACTGATCAACACGGTAACGTAATTGAGTTGCCAGGAGAATATGGAACGTATTTTAAATTAACTGATGACGTCACATATGAGGTTGTTGGAGATGATGCATCTAAAGTGATTATTCCAAATGAAACAGTAAATACAAAAATTCATCGGTTTAGTAAGAATACCCAAACTGAACAGAGTGTACTGATACGGAATGCCGCTGTATATAATGGTAAGCCAATTGATTTAAAATTTGTGATTGATGACATTTCATTCAGTACTAATGCACCTGCTGATCACAATCCATATTTTAATTTCATAGCAGTTGGACCAGAAGATAAAAATAACACAAGTAATCTTCCAGGAGATGCAACCTATTTCGACAATTGGGGTGAGTTCTTCTTATTCTTTGGGAGTACACATGTCTCGGCGACTGGAATGTCAGATGATCTTTATTACGTTGGAGATAATGTTTCTTATCATTATGAATTTTATGATCATGAAACATCTCAGCAAATCGATTTCAAAGGTATTTGGAACTATAACAATATTAATGGTTTGAAAGCTGTGTCAATTCCTCATGCATCGATGGATGATTTTTCAGATTTTTATGTTCGGAGCTTAACCACTCTTGGAATTAAAATGAATCGAAAAGCTGACTCTGATTATAACGGTTATGTAGAATTGTATGGGGTTGGAACAGCTCAAAATCAAGATGTAAGTAAATTATCTCAAACATTTCAAGGGATAAATTTACCAATGAATATGCAAAGAAAAGCAGCTTCTGGTTTGACCCGATTAAGTACAATGGGGATTCTGTATGATCAAGTACCTATTATGCGAATAGCTCCTTCGGTACCAATTGTTTTTGGGGAAAGTAATGATGCTACACATACAGAACCAGATTATCTGAATCTAAAATATTCAATTCAACAAACAATTTCTAAAAATTCAGTTAGAAATAGGAGTACAACTTTTCAGATTAATACTGAAGTACCATCCTATTATGATATTGATTTAAATAAAATAAAAATTACTGAATATGGTGATTCAACCAACAAAGATTTAGCAAGTCGTTTCAATATCAGCTATAACGGTGGTGACCGAAGTAAGGTAATTATTTCAGCAAAAAATTCTACTTCTGAAGAATTTGAAGGAACTGTATATGAAATTCATGTAGAGGCAGTTCCAAATGCAACATTTGATTTTGAAAACAACAAAGATGAATACGGATATCAATCTAATGGAGTCGACAACGGATATATGACGAATTTTGAGATGGCCGGAGTGCGAACCGTTGCCTACTATACATTCGACAATCCAGTACGTCCATTATCTGGAAAATTAGAATCTCAAATTATTGAAGGCCAAACAAAATCACGTGTTCGTTATAATGGCGTACCTTATGCAGATCCAAGAGATAATATCTCTTATCCTAAAGATACCGATTTCAGCAACTTTGGTGAAGAAGATATTAGGAAGAATCTTGTAGAAAATATTCGTCTCGATACTGAAAATGAACTCTTAGATGGTCCAGTACAACTGAGTATTAATCAGAATAAATTACCAGACACCTCTGTTCCGGGTGAAGTAACTGTCTATGTTGTTTTGACATCAAGTCAAGGAGTAATTACCGAAGTACCTGTTAAAGTAATGATAACTGATTCTCAAACGTTAGCGGCAATTACTGTCCAATTTTTGAAAGAAGATGACAGCATTGTTCATAATGAGATTATTCTATCCGATAAAACGGTGGGAGAAACGGTTAATTTACAAACAATAAAAGAAATAACAACTGCTATTCAAAATATTATAGACGATGATTATAAACTAATTAGCAGGCCATCAGATGAGCAATCTGTATTAGTAAATGCTGGTGGTACCGTAGTTCAGTACAAGTTTAGTGGAATGCTGAAGTTAAAGTCAGCACCAAGTGTTATTAATTTTGGAATTCATGAACGGGATATTAATGCAACGGCAATGCGAATCAATAATCCTGAATACGATAAAGACTTGATAGTTCGTGATACAAGAGCAGTAAGAACACGATGGACTTTAACAGCAGCTTTAACTTCTCCCATGCAAAGTACTGATAAGAAAGCAACGCTTACAGATTCAATCCGATATGTTTATAACGGAAATGAGATTGTTTTAAACAGCGGAGATCAACCAATTATGGAACATACAAATCCCGATGATGCTCCATGGAATGTTAGTGATACATGGGAGAAAACTGAAAAAGGTGATGGGTTAAAACTTGATGTAGTTCCAGTAGAAATAACCCAGCTAGGTATTTATCAGGGAGAAATTTTGTGGAAATTGTCTGCTACACCATAACGAGTGAGGAGAGTAAAATGATAAAAAAGAATAAATTTGTCGCTTTGTCGCTTTCCTCCATAGTTATGACAGCTCTGTTATTGATACCGTTGAAGGTGTCAGCAGAAGCTGTCAATGGTGGACAGGTGGCAACAGAAAGTGTAATTACTTTTTATGAAGATGAATATGAACAAAAAAGCAGTAGTAGTAGCAATAGTATGTCTACAGAAGACAGCAGTTCTAAAGTCATCGTTGCTGAAACAGCAAAGCCTAGTGGAAAGTTACCAAATACTGGAGATTTAGTGCAAGGCTCCATTGGAATAAGTGGAATCTTACTGCTAGTTGGGGCTTTACTATTGTTTGTTAGAAAAAAACAAGGGGGGAAGGCTAGTTAATGAAGATTATTAAAAATATATATTATTGTTCATTTCTATTCCTTCTCTTGTTAAGTAGTGCAACTACAGGAAAACTTGAAGCGCTAGCGGAAGAAAATATTGGAAAAACAGATGGAAGAGTCGAAGTTATAGGAGATATTCCTAAAGAACCAATTGATCCCGAAATTCCAATTAATCCGGTTGATCCAGGTCCAGGTCCCTCTACAGATGGTGATTTAAGATTTGATTTTGTTTCAGCTTTTAATCTTGGTAGAAATAAAATTACTTATGAAAAAGAACGCTTGTATCATGTTAATGCACAGTTGTTTCATGATGGTACACCAGCTCGAGGTAACTATGTACAAATTACAGATCAGCGCTCTGGTTCTAAAGGCTGGTCCTTACAAGTAAGACAAGAACATCAGTTTCAGAATGACGTTATTCAAAAACAAGAAGAAAAAGAATTACGCGGTGCAGTGTTTAGTCTTGACAATGGATGGGCTAATTCACCTTTCTCAGCTGAAAAAGCACCAGAAGTAACACGAGATACAATAGAAATAAATGAAATAGGTATAACGTATAACGTAGCGGTAGCGACTCCCGGCAGTGGTAAAGGTACTTGGACAATTGAATTTGGTGCATCAGAGAACAATTCAAATGGACAAATGAATACCTTATTTCCAAAGACAAATGAAGATGGTAGTGCTGTTTTAGATACAGCCTTTGAAAATCAGCAGGTTTATGGCAATAAAGCCGTATCCTTATCCGTACCGATGACCACTAAGCTTTATCCGGTACAATATCAAACGGTGTTAACTTGGATATTAGCCGAGTTACCATAAATAAATTTGAAAACACATCTAGGAGGAAAAAAATTTGAAAACAAGATTATTATGTACAACAGCTTTGGCAGCAGTAATGGCAGTATCTTTAGCGGGAGGAACAGTAGTTCACGCGGCTGAAGATTCAGCAGTGGGAACTGGGGTTTTGGAGGTAATTGAAAACACTGACTCTAATGGTAAACCTGACCCGGAAGATCCAGACAAAGAAGTAGATCCTAAAGATCCAGATGATGTAACTGAAACTGGAAATCAAGGACCAATTACTATTGACCGGATTGCCCGTTTAAACTTTGGTCAATGGAAATTGGATGTAACACCAGGAGAAAAAGTAATCCCAGCAGAATCGATTGCTGGAACTCAAACAGATCCTGCAAATCCAACTGCAGCTGGAAGAGATGTTTTACGTGGTCCTTGGGTACAGTGGACAGATAAAAGAACAGGGACAAATCATAAGTATACAATTAATGCGAACATGACAAAAACTTTCACGTTAAAAGGCTCTACTGATACAATTGATAAAGCAAAAATTGAATATACTAATGGTTTGCTGAACTCTGCTCAAGATTTAGCCAACTGGCCAACTACTGATGTATTGAATTTCACTTTGTCAGAAGCTGGTGGAAAACAACTTGTATTTGATAACAATGCATCTACTGGTAGTGTTGGTATTGGTACGTGGACTGCAGAATTCGGTCAATCAGATGAATATAAAACAGAAACAAATAAACGTGGTGACTCATTTAAAGGTGAAGCAGATAACTCAGTCTTCCTTAAATTTGATGGTGGACAAGCTTTGAGTAAAGGCGTTTATGAAGCAGAAATCACTTGGACTATCGAGTATACTCCATAGTTTTTACTTTGAAGTCAGGTTGGAGTTATCCAACCTGACTACTTTAAAAGAAATAAAATATATAATTAAATCAACAGTTAAGCATGGTATTCAATAGTTGTCGAATGTAAGGATACTAAAAAATCGACAAGAGTTGCTGTCTTATTAGTTTGTTGAAAAAGGATGGAATACATGAAAAGACTACAACAATACATATTTCTATTTTTTATTATGTTCTTTGGTACGATGATGTTCCAACAGCAAGCATTCGGAGAAGAAAGCGCCACTTCAAATGAAATGCTGGAAGCACAAAGTTTTGTTTACGAAATTAAATATCCGGAGAACCAACAAGATGATTCGGGTTATTTTAACTTGATGATTGAACCGGGCAAACAACAAGTCATTCAAATTATTTTAAGAAACTTATCTGATAAAGAAATTGATATCAAAGTGGATCTTAATGGTGCAAAAACTAATTCAAATGGTGTAGTTGAGTATGGACCAAATGAAATTGAAAGTGATCCCTCTTTAAAATATGATTTTACAGATATTGTGAAAGCTCAGGAGATAGTTACATTACCTGCTAATGGAGAAATGCCAGTTGATTTTACTATTACAATGCCCGAGGTGAGCTATGATGGACTCATAGTGGGAGGAATCCAGCTTCAACAAATTGAGAAAGAAGAGGATGAAACAGATACAACTGGCAATAAAGCGAACATTGTTAATAGATATGCATATATTATTGCATTAGTTCTTCAAGAAACTAATGTTGAAATTCAGCCAGATTTAGTTTTGAATAAGGTGTCCGCAAGTCAATCAAATTATCGTAATGCTATTGCTGTGAATGTTTCTAATGTTGCGCCTGTTTTTTTGAAAGATTTGATGATGGAAGTACAAATCAGCGGAAGTAACAATGATGAAGTATTGTTTGAAGCAAAAAAATCAGCAATGAAGATGGCACCTAACTCTTTTATGGAGTTTCCGGTGAGTATGAATGGCGAACAAATGAAGCCTGGTGAATATAAAGCCAAGATACTTGCGACTTCAGGAAGTAAAAAATGGGAATGGACAGAAACATTTACAATCAGTAAATCAGAAGCAGATAAGTTTAATCAAGATGACGTTGGAATTGTGCAAGATACTGGATTAGATTGGCTGTTAATTATCAGTATTATTGGGGGGATTATACTGGTAGCTGCTGTAGTATTTTTAGTTGTTCATCAATTACGGAAAAAGAATAGAAGAAAACGAAATGGGGAAAAAAAGTAACAGGAAATAGTAAAGGAATGGGAGATACATTGAATGATAACCTTACAAATTATTTTTATGAGTATGACATGCTTAGCAATTCTACTTATACTCATTTTCCTTGTACTGTTATTTCTATTTCTTCAGACTGGAAAAAAAATAAAAAGATTACAAAGAAAAAGAGTTAAAAACCCGAAAAAAAGAAAAAGATTGGCAATAGTAAAGAAGAAACTTAAAAAAAACAAAAAAAGTTTTAGAAATAAATTGATAGTGACACTGATTTGCGCCGTATTAACTGCTGGTGGAGCATTTTGGATTTCGTACTATCAGTCTATGAGTCTTACAGAAGAGGATTCTAAATCAATAGTAAAAAGCTATTATCTACTAAACGATTTTGAAGCACAATTGGAAGAAGCTGGAGTAGGAGTTGAAGCTAAAGAAAAATTGGACGCTAATATACGTTACTTAACAAGCATGATTTCAAGTTACGGAACTAAGAAGGCAAGTATTGTGAATAGCATTGAAGGACAGCTGGTGATTAATCAATACTATAATATGATGCAAGAATTAGGTGCGAACGCGATCCGTGTTGTAGGGAGCTTTTATGAGAATCCAGAATTAGTTGAGGAGTACAAACAAGATATTGAGAAAGTGAAACGTTACCAAAAAAAAGTTATGACCTTCTATAAAATTGATGAGGAAGCTTTGAGAAAGCAGGCACTTGATTGAGGCAATAGATATGGTAAATAAGGAAAAAAAAATTTATAGTCAGAAATCAAAAAAAAAAATCAAAACAAATCATAAAAAAGAATTAGTAAAAAAAAAGCGTCATAAAAATTTCAAAAGTCTAAATAAAAAAAAATTGAAACGAAAAAAAAGAAAGAAGTCTCAAAAAATCAGATTTCTTATAAAAAATTTGTTAATTGAGATTGGAGTAACAATGACACTTGTTAGTTTGTTTCTCTATATTCTATCGTTGTTTTTATTTAGTATACAAAAAATTGATAATTACAGTATGTTTCCCACGCTACAAGTAGGAAATCATGTATTTGTTGCAAAGCAAAGTTTGATTAAACATTTAGATTTAGTTTGCTTGAAACGAAAGAAAAGCGGAAAAATTGAAATTCGAAGAGTTGTTGGTGTACCTGGAGATAAAATAGAATATGAAAATGATACATTATTTGTAAATGGGGAAAGCAAGTTAGAGCCATTTTTACAATTTGAAAAAGAAGAAGCAAAAAGAAATGGCGGTGTTTATACTGCTGATTTCCAACTTCTTAAGATTATTGGGGAAGTGAAAATACCTGAAGGAAAATACTTTTTGTTGGGGGATAATCGACCTTATACCCATGATAGTCGTGACTATGGGGTAATAGACCATTCAGAGATTATCGGAGTTGTTAAGTTTGTTTTTTAGTCATTATTTCTTTTTAAAAATAAAAATAATTTTGTTAATTGTAAAAAAAGAGTTGCAAAAATATTTTTTATAATATATAATAACTTTAGTTATTTAATAAGTGTATATTAAGTGTCAAAAAATCGCTTATAAATGACTTTGTGCTTGATTTATAAGTTTGAGCACATTTGAAAAATGGAACTAACTAGAAAGTAGTTATAAGTTATGTAATTATTTTTCTAGCTTAGTATATAAAAGAATGTAAAGGGGGATTTACTGTGGGATTTGTTGATTACTGGATGTTGAATGCTTTCAATATGGTAGAAAAATGGAAACAAATTATGGCTACTTTAGGAAACCACTAAAATTTCGCTGTGACGAAAGTAAAAAGGAGGTGCACTTATGATTTCAGGAATTATTACTTGGATTGGCCTAGGATGGTCTGGTTTTTGGACAATGGTTTCAGGTGTTATTGGTATTTTCTCTTAATCCAAACCTGAGCAAAGAGCTTGAGGTTGTTTAATCTCAAGCTCTTTTAAAATAAAATATAAGTAGGAGGTACTAACATGATTTCAGGAATTATTACATGGATTGGTTTAGGCTGGTCTGGTCTGTTAACTATGTTAACTGGTATTATCGGAATTTTCTCTTAATCCAACCTTTAATAAAAGAGCTTGGGATTTTATAGATCCAAGCTCTTTTTCTATACCAATAAATAAAGAATAGTGGGGGAAAATGAAAAAAATAATAAGAAAATTATCGTTTGGTCCAACGATTTTGGCAATTGCTTTTATGATTATTCAGGTTTTTGCTGATTTATACTTGCCGACTTTAACATCAGATATAATCAATAAAGGCGTGGCAAAAGGAAACATCAATTATATATGGCAGACGGGATTTCTGATGGTTGGCTTTTCTTTATTTGGAATTATTGCTTCTTTGGGAAATACATATTTTGCAATAAAGGAATCTCAGAAACTTGGAAGAAATCTACGATCGGAGATTTTCAAAAAGGTAGAGTCTCTTTCTGTTAGTGCCTTTGACCAATTTGGAACAGCATCATTAATTACTCGAACAACTAATGATGTAACTCAAGTTCAAATGGTTGTACAGGTATTTTTATGCTTAATGATTAACGCACCAATCATGCTAATCGGTGCTAGTTTAATGGCGTATAACAAGGACCCTCAATTAACAAAAATTTTCTTTATAGTACTTCCGCTTATGGGGGGGCTTGTAGGTACTATTTTATATTTTGCGGTACCATTATTTAAAACTGTACAGAGAAAAATGGATCGTCTGAATCTAGTTTTTCGCGAAGGATTGACAGGTGTAAGAGTTATTCGCTCTTTTGTTAGAACAGACTATGAAGAACAACGATTTAAGGAGGCAAACAGAGGCTATACTGAGACTGCTATCAAAGTAAATACATTAATTAGCATAATGATTCCATTGATGACCATCATTATGAGTATAACCAGTATTCTTATTATGTGGTTCGGTGCTCATTATGTTGCGCAGCAAAAATTAGAGGTAGGTAATTTAATTGCATTTATGACGTATGCCATGCAAAGCTTGATGAGCTTTATTATGCTAGCAATGATTTTTATCATGGTTCCACGAGCACAGGCCTCCGCTGAACGAATTAATGAGATTTTAGAAGCTGAAGATGTTGTTTTAGATTCAAAAAATCTAGAAAAATTTCCTGATAATCAAGGTCAGGTTTCATTAATCTTTGACCATGTGAACTACTGCTACAAAGGAGCTGAAGATTCAGCATTGACTGATATTAGCTTTTCATTAGTTTCGGGTAATAGAATGGCAGTGATTGGTGGAACAGGTTCAGGTAAGACTACATTGGTTAGTTTAGCTCTTCGATTCTATGATAGTACATCAGGAGAGATCTGTATTAACGGTCAGAATATAGGCAGCGTAGCGCAGGAGGAGCTAAGACAGCGAATCAGTTTTGTTCCCCAAAAATCTGTTTTATTTTCTGGAACAATAAGAGAAAATATGCAATATGGTTATCCGAAGGCATCGGACGAAGAGATTTGGAAAGCTTTAAGAGTTGCACAAGCAGATAGTTTTGTTTCTGAATTAACCAATGGATTGGATACTTGGGTGGAACAAGGTGGAAATAATTTTTCAGGTGGGCAAAAACAACGGTTGGCAATTGCTCGTGCATTGATTAAACCTGCTGATATTTACATATTTGATGACTCATTTTCTGCACTTGATTTTAAAACAGATGCTAAGCTACGCGCAGCTTTAAAAATGGAACTCGTCAAAGCAGTTGTTATAATTGTTGCACAAAGAGTAAGTACTGTTATGGATGCTAGCGAAATATTGGTTTTGGACGAAGGAAAAATTGTAGGAAAAGGAAAACATGAAGAATTATACAGAAGTAATGAAACATATCGGGAAATCGTCCAATCTCAATTGGGAGAGGGGGAAGCTATGTGACTAAAGAACAACCTGTTTCTGCAGAAGAAAAACACAAACCTGTGAAGTCTGATCTTGCTGATAAAAAACCAAAGCATTTTAAAAGAACAATTATTCGTTTGATACGCTATATGAATAAGCGGCTGGTGCCGATTATAATTGTTTGGATACTAGCGGTTACAGCGGTTATTGTTCAAGTACAAATACCTAAAATCTTAGGTGGTGCAACGACTGAAATATACAAAGGAGTGACTGAGGGGGCTGTTCAAATGCAGCAGGGAAAATCAATCACTTCACTGCCAATTGATTTTAATAAGATACGTACGATTATTTTAATAGTATTGGTAATGTATTTTACTTCAGCTTTATTTAATTTTTTGCAGCAGTTTATCATGACTCGTGTTTCTCAACATACGGTCGCTGAAATGAGGCAGGAACTAAAATGCAAAATGGATAGACTGCCTATATCCTATTACGACAATCACAGCAATGGAGATCTTATGTCTCGAGCGATTAATGATATGGACAACATCGCGGGAATGTTTCAACAAAATCTGACTCAGCTGATTACAAATACAGTAACATTTATCGGTATATTATTCATGATGCTGACGATTAGCTGGCAATTAACTTTGATTGCTCTTGCGACAATTCCAATGAGTTTAATTATTATAATGATTATTGTGCCGAGATCACAGAAAAACTTTACTGGACAACAGAAAACACTTGGATTATTGAACAATCAGGTAGAAGAAAATTATGGTGCTCATCTTATCGTCAAGAGTTTTAATCATGAGAGAGCCAATCTTGAAGCTTTTAATGTTGAAAATGAAAAGCTCTATCAATTTGGCTGGAAGGCGCAGTTTGTTTCGGCGATTATTATGCCGTTGATGAATTTTACCAAAAATTTGGGATACGTTTTTGTAGCTGTTTTTGGTGGAATTAAGGTTGCGAGCGGCGATCTTAGTCTTGGTAATGTCCAGGCATTTTTACAATATACAAATCAGTTTTCGCAGCCGCTTACGCAGATAGCAAGTTTAATAAGCATGGTTCAATCAACGATTGCTTCAGCTGAACGGATATTCGAGATTTTTGATGAGGAAGAGATGGAAGATAAACCATCTGGTCTTTTGGGAGTGGAAAATGGTTCTTATAAGGTCCAATTCAGCCATGTAGCATTTGGCTATACACCTAGTGAATTATTAATGAAGGATTTTAGTCTGGATGTGACTCAGGGTGAAATGATTGCCATTGTGGGACCTACTGGAGCTGGAAAAACGACATTAATCAATTTGCTGGAGCGATTCTATGATATCTCGGGTGGAAGTATAAAATATGAAGGAGTCGACATTAGAGACTTTGATAGAGATGAGCTACGTTCAAAATTTTCTATGGTGCTTCAGGAAACATGGCTTTTTACAGGAACTATTTATGACAATATTAAATATGGCAATAATCAGGCATCCGAGGAGGAGATTTTTCAAGCAGCTAAAGCTGCATACGTAGATGAGTTTGTCCACATGCTCCCTGAAGGATATCAGACAATTTTAAATGAAGAGGCGAGTAACATTTCCCAAGGGCAACGGCAGCTGATTACAATTGCCCGAGCATTTCTTGCAAATCCGGAAGTGCTTATACTCGATGAAGCAACTTCAAGTGTAGACACAAGAACTGAAATTCTTATTCAGCAGGCAATGAAAAAGCTGTTAAAGAATAGAACAAGTTTTGTAGTAGCACATCGCTTGTCAACCATTCGAGATGCAGATAATATTGTTGTAATGAATCAAGGTGCGTTAGTAGAAACAGGAACACATCAGGTGCTGATGAACAGAAATGGCTTTTATGCAGAGCTTTATAATAGTCAGTTTTTAGATTCGGCAATATAATGTTACAGTTCGTATTAACCTGACTCGACCAGCTGAGCAACATCTGTGATAATGAAAGCTTCTCAGCATTGATGAGAAGTGCTAATCAGTATTCAGCAATATCGAGAGGCTGTTTGATTAAACATTAGTCATTGATAAATAGCTGATATGTATGTTTATAAGGGTTAAAGCTAGTTTCTTAAGGATTAAAATAATTAAATCAAGGCAAATTAAAGAGGCTGCAGCGTAAATAATGATGTGATTACTAAAAGCGGTATTTTTCGGGTACAGCTTTTGGCGATTACATCATTTCCTCTTAATCTGTTTAATATATGTATGGAAGTCTTAGTGTTATGGTATTGCTTAGGTTAAGTCCGGATTTAAGTTTAAATATAGCTTTGTAAGTATTTTTTTGAGATAATTAAGCTATCTTTTAATGAGCTCCTAAAAGATAAATTTTTATACTGCTTTATCTGCTTTTTAACCAGAGAAAAGATTGAAAAAAGGAGAATGTAAATGAAAAAACCAAAAATTTACACAATGATTTTTAGCAGTGTTTATCCGCTTTATATTGAAAAAGCTGAGAGGAAAGGACGTTTAAAAGAAGAAGTAGATGAGATTATATTCTGGTTAACTGGCTATGATGAGTCCGGATTGCAGAAGCAGCTGCTGAATGAAGTAGATTTTGAAACTTTTTTTAAAGAGGCTCCTCAAATGAATCCCAATGTGGGGCTTATAACTGGTGTAATCTGTGGCTACCGAGTTGAAGATATTGAAGATGAACTGATGCAGAAAGTTCGTTATTTGGATAAGCTGATAGATGAACTGGCAAAAGGAAAAAAGATGGAAAAGATACTAAGAAAATAAATATTTTTGATGCAATGAAAACTAAGGCAATGATTAGCAGCTTCATAATGACAATCGAACCAAACGCAAATGAAGCGGAGGTTCGATTTTTTTATAGCTTCGTAACTGTTTTTATAAAAAGCTACTTATGAAATTTTTACTTGAGCAAGAACAGATAAGTCTTTCAAAAAACATAAGTAATTGAACTCTAGTAATTTTCATTTTTTTAGGTGAAATTATCAGAGAATAGCAACGTATTTATCGGCAATATGGAGAGAGAAAGAATAGTATATTCTTTTAATAGAGTTTTCCTATCTGAAACTTAATAGTTGTAGCTAATAGAAGAAGGTGATTATAATAGGCTTACAAATGAAATGAAGAGAGGAGAAGAAATGTCATACAAGGTAGATTTTAAAGAAGTATCAACCATTGGTTTAGAGAGTTCTGATGTAGCAGAGGCATTGGCTGGTCTTCGGGCAAATGAAGCAAGATATTTCTGGAATAAGTATAAGCATGATTTTGTGACTGTTCCTGCTGAAGAAGAGTTGGAAACGCTGAAGTGGATTGAGAAAATTTTATTGGAGCGTGAGTTGAAATTTCCTTATAAGCCTCTGGAGGTCTCAGGTTTTGAAACAGAAGGGACTCGTTTCGCTTATGTTTTTTATGAAAATGGACTCGTAGTTAATGTTATGTACGGACTGGCTGAAGATGGAAAACGTGCTGTAGGATTTAAACTATCTGAAGGAATGGATGTACCAGCTGAATTAGCAGAAAAATTTAAGTTTGCCTATCAAAAATCAGCATTGGCAGGCGTTATTCGAGGTTCCTATTTTGTTATCAAAAGCAGCTATTGATTGTTCTGTTTCGATTAGGTGTAAAAAAACAGTTATTGACAAACGCTTTCTTTTTTTGCTATAGTAGATGAAACAAATATTAAAACACAATGAGAAAGAAAGTAAGATTAAATTCTTTTCCAACAGAGAGTCTCGAAAGCTGAAAAGAGATGTGAGGCGTTTAATTTGAAAATGGCTTTTATAGTGGATCTTCTGAATGAGTAGGGAGATACGGGTTTGTTCCGTTAGCAAATAACAGTTTCCAATAATGGTTGGGTACTGATTGAGGCGGTTATTTGTGAAAATACCGCGAATTAAGGTGGTAACACATAATACTATGTCCTTAGATATCTTTGATGATGTCTAAGGACTTTTTTATTTAAAAATAGACTAATATTTAGCAAAGAAGGAGAGAAAAGAAATGACAACAATACCATTTCGTTATGATCAGGTAGGTAGTTTACTACGTCCGCAAGCCTTGAAAGATGCACGAGAAAAATTTAAAGAGGGGATCATTTCTAAAAAGGAACTAACACAAATAGAAGACCAGGAAATTATTAAAGTTATTGAGAAACAAAAGAAAATTGGCTTGCAGGCTGTAACAGATGGAGAGTTTAGAAGAAGATGGTGGCATTTGGATTTTATTGCCGGATTAGCTGGAATTACTGTATATGATTTTGAAACGACAGCTTTTGGTATCACAACAGAAGCTCAAGGGACGTATGTCAGCGGTAAATTGGCTTTTGATAAGAATCATCCATTTTTAGAACATTTTAAATTTACTCAAAAGCACGCGGGTAAAATAATTGCCAAACAAACAATTCCAGGTCCCAATATGATTTATCTGGACTCCTTTATTCTATCTAAGCACTACCATGAAAATCCGGTATACAAAGAAAAATCTGAATTTATTAAAGATTTAATCTCAACGTATAAAGAAGTTGTTCAGTCTTTTTATGATGCGGGCTGCCGTTATCTTCAATTAGATGACACCAGCTGGGGTGGTTTGTTTGATGAACGTTTCCGCGGATTAATTCAACAAAACGGCTATGAGCCGGATGAGTTAATTCAGGAATTTGGAGATATTACTGAGGCAATTTTAGTAGATAAGCCTGCAGATATGGCAGTAACGTTCCATTTCTGCAAGGGCAATTTCCAGTCTCATTGGCTGTACAATGGTTCATATGATACGATTGCAGAACGTTTATTGAAAATAGAACAGTTTGACGGCTTCTTTTTGGAATTTGATGATGAACGCTCCGGCAGCTTTGATCCTTTGAAAAATATAAAGAATCAGAGAATTGTTTTAGGGCTTGTTACAACAAAAACGCCGGAACTAGAGGATAAAAAGCAGCTGATTGAAAGAATTAACGAGGCGTCCCGCTTTGTTTCGCTAAACCAGCTGTGCTTAAGCCCTCAATGTGGGTTTTCTTCTACACATGAAGGGAATAAAGTATCTGAGGATGATCAGTGGGCAAAGCTTCAATTAGTTGTGGAAACAGCCAAAGATGTTTGGCCGAATGAATAGAAGGGGCATTGATATGACAACCATCATAGAAAGTGTAGAATTTCTAAAAAACCAAAGATGGGTTGATTTAACTCATGAAGTATCT
Organism: Enterococcus sp. LJL51; assembly: GCF_054871795.1. NCBI lineage: Bacteria > Bacillati > Bacillota > Bacilli > Lactobacillales > Enterococcaceae > Enterococcus > Enterococcus sp. LJL51. The sequence goes on from NZ_JBTXLW010000006.1 coordinate 22,379, forward strand.
ACAGAAATTCCTTATTTTTCGTCTTTTAAACCATTAACTGAAAAAACATTATTTACAGTTGAACAGGATGGATTTTTGGCAAAGGAATACAGTATTGTCTCGCAATACGGCACACATATTGATGCGCCTGTTCATTTTGCTTCAGGGAAACGATTTTTAGAAGACTTGACTTTAAAGGAATTGGTTTTGCCATTAATAGTGATTCATAAAGAAAAAGAAGTTTTTGAAAATCACGATTATGCACTTACGGTTGAAGATATTTTAGCATTTGAGGAGAGCTATGGAAAAATTCCTGAGGGAAGCTTTGTTGCTTTTGCCAGCGGCTGGTCACAACGATGGAACAATCATGAAGCGTTTTATAATCGGGATGAATTAGGTCAGGCACATACGCCTGGCTGGTCTCTGGAAGCCTTGAAGTTTCTTCATTTAAAGCGGAACCTACTGGCGATTGGCCACGAGACGCTGGATACGGATACCGCAGTCGACTGTACTCGGAATCAGGATATCGTTGGAGAAAGATATTGGCTGACGCAAAATAAATTTCAGGTAGAGGTTTTAACGAATCTTTCTGAAGTGCCAGCAACCGGCTCTGTCATTTTTCTTGGGGTTCCTAAGATTAAAGGAGCACCTGGCTTCACAATACGGGCAGTTGCTGTTGTACCTGACTAAACAAAAGAGAAAAGCTAGGGAAAGCAAGAATTATATTGTGCTTTTGCTAGTTTTTTTGTGCAGTTATTTTGCTAATATCTAAGCGGTAAAATAAATTTTTTTCATTATATTTTGTTTTGTATTTAAAATATGCAGTTTTTTTTATATAAACCATTGCTTTTCTTTTTTTTATATGAATATAATTATAAATGAAAGTGTTTTCTTTCAAATGAACTAAGGAGGAAAGTAAGATGAAAAAAAGATTATTTGGGACAGCCATTGTTGGGTTAACGATGGCAGCTGGTTTTAGCGGTTCGCAGGAAGCGGCAGCAGTTCCGTCATTAGAGGTTGAACAGACTTATGTTCAGCCGGATGGCACAGCGTTTGCAGCAACCCAGTATGGGGATGAGTTTTTTAACTATGTTGCAGGAGAAGATGGCAGCGTTTATGTAAAAAAGGCAGATGATTATTGGTATTATCAGGTGAATGGACTAAGTAGAAGCAGCGTGGAAGCAAAAGTTGGTATTGATTCTAAGCCTAGCGGAACAGTAAATAAAACAGAAGTAGTTAAACAAGGTAATGGAGCTGCTGAAAGACAGCAGTTTAGTGATACATTGATGACGCAACAGAACAAGGTGTTAAATAAGGAGCAGAATTTATTAGTAGTCCTCGTTGAATTTAATGATATAAAAATAAGTACGACAGAAGAGGAATGGCATCAAAAGATTTTTGGCTCGGATGGAAAAACCATGAAAAACTTTTTTTCAGAGCAGACAAATAAACGCATGGAAGTAAAGCCGGCAAAAGAGACGGCAGCGGTGAAAAATGGAATCTTGAAAGTTCAAATGGATCAGGAGCATCCCGACATGGGCAATGGATTTAATAGCTTTGAGCTGTCAGCAAATATTCTTCAGCGTATTAAGGATAAGATTGATTTTTCTATATATGATAGGGATAAGAACAACTATATAGAGCCGGATGAGCTGCATGTAATGTTCATTATCGCTGGATATGAACAAAGCTCAGGAAATCCGGGAAAATCGGTCTGGGGTCATAAAGGCTGGAGTAGTCATCTAACGACAGTCAATGGATTGAAATTTACTGATTTTACGATGTTTGGTGAAAAGATGAGATATAAAGATGAAGATGTTTCTTCATCAATTGGTGTAATTTGTCATGAATTTGGTCATGATATTGGCTTGCCGGATTTATATAACACGGAACAGATAAATGGAGCTGCCGATGGGTATGGTGTGGGAATTGTCAGTTTAATGGCTCAAGGTGCTTGGGGAGCGGACAGGACTTTTAACGGTATGTATTGGGAGACTGATTTCTGGGGAAGTTCACCGGTTGGCTTAGATGCTTATTCTAAAATACAGCTAGGAGTTCCGTTTGAATCATTAGATCGGACATTGTTTTATGAAAAGGATGTAAAAGCAGTTTCTGCTGCGGATCCGACTATTCTGAAATTACAAAGTATTAATCCAAATGAATACTTTTTAATCGAAAATCGGCAAATGAATGGATTTGACAGAGGAATGTTTCGTTATACTGAAAACATTCCGGGAGGTATTCTGGTTTATCGGGTAAATACAACCTTTGGACAGAATCACGGGATTGGCCGCCAGCTTGTAACTGTACTAGAAGCTGACGAGGGTGTGCTCGGTTACTCAAGATACAATGCAAATCAGTCGTTTGGAAGCAACCCATTTTATTATATCGGAAATACATTGGATGGCGGCGTACAGCCTGTCAAAATAAGTCAAGAAACAACTCCATCGACTCAATTAGCAGACGGTCAGTTTTTAGGCACTCAATTTGAAATTTTATCTGAACCTGCAATGGCGATGAAGGTTAGAATCGGAAGTGCAGCTCAGCCGCCGGTCTCAGTAACTGGGGTCACGTTAGCTCCTGAAAATCTGGAGTTATCTGTTGGAGGAAACCGTCAGTTTACCGCAACGGTTTCTCCAAGTAATGCCGCAAACAAAAAGGTCAGCTGGAGCAGCTCAAATACTGGAGTAGCAACTGTATCAAACACTGGTTTGGTCACTGCTAAAGCAGTAGGAAGTACAACTATTACAGTAATAACGGAAGATGGCAGGAAAACAGCATCAAGCACAGTAACTGTCACTGCGGGCTCAATTCCAGTACAAGAAATTACGTTAAACAAAACGAGCACTATCATGGAAAAAGGAAAAACATTTAGATTCACAGCAGCAATTAAACCAGCAGAGGCTTCCAATAAAGTAGTGGACTGGTTAAGCTCAGACAATAATGTGGCTACAGTTGGAACAGACGGTTTAGTTAAAGCCGTAAATAGTGGAACAGCCATTATTACAGCTACTTCAAAAGATGGTGGGAAAACAGCAGCTGCTGAAGTAGTAGTAGATGATCACGGGCAAATGTATGAAACAGCAACAGCAGTTGGTATTGGAACAGTTAATGGTACGCTGACTTACACAGGAGATCATGACTACTTCAAGTTTACAGCGCCGGAAGCAGGAAACTATATCTTTAAATCTGAAAGTGCCATTCATGTGCAGGGAGCACTTCATCGAGCACCAAGCTATGCAACATTAGGTGATGGTGATGTCCATAATCATGAGACAGATGGACAGTTTATGATTAAATGGAATTTTGCTAAAGGTGAAACCCTGTATCTATCTGTAATTCCTTGTAAGGGCAGCACGGGAGAATACAAGGTGAGTATTCAGCCAGAAACATTTGTAGAAAAGGTAACAGTCTCACCGGTTACCTTCAATTTGGAAAAGAAAGCGAAGCGTAAACTGACAGCAACTGTTTTGCCGGCTACAGCACCAAATAAAACTGTTCGTTGGACAAGCTCTGATGAAACAGTAGCCAAGGTGAGCGTAGACGGGATGGTCGAAGCTGTTAATGAAGGAAAGGCAGTTATTACCGCTACAAGTGAAGACGGTGGGAAGGCAGCTAGCTCAGAAGTGACGGTGGACGATCATGGGAACAACTATGAAACAGCAACAGTTGTTGCTGTAGGAACGGTTCAGGGAAACCTGCTGCACAGCGGAGATCATGATTATTTCAAATTTACCGCACCAAAAGCCGGGAAATATATTTTTTGGTCTGAAAGTGATAACCATGTTCAAGGAGCGATTCATCGAGCACCTAATTATACTCCTTTAGGTGCAGGGGACGTTCACAATCATGATACAGACGGACAATTCCGTATAGAATGGGATTTTGCTGAAGGAGAAACGCTATATCTGTCAGTTATTCCATGCAAAGGAAGTACAGGAGCATATAAAGTAACGATTCAGCCGGACAGCCTTGTGGATAGTGTAGCAATCTCACCAGCTTCTTTTAACTTGGAAAAGAAAGGGAAGCGCAAACTGACAGCAACGGTTCTGCCAAGTACAGTGCCTAATAAAAAAGTTCAGTGGACAAGCTCTGACGAAGCGGTAGCTAAGGTTAGCTCAGATGGTACCGTTGAAGCAGTCAGCGGCGGAAAAGCAATGATTACAGCAACAAGTGAAGACGGGGGAAGGAGGGCTCACTCGGAGGTAACAGTTGATGATCATGGACATACCTACGAAACAGCAACAACTATCGGTCTAGGTACAATAAAAGGTCAACTGCTTCATAGCGGGGATCATGACTACTTCCGATTTATAGCACCAGAAGCAGGAACATATGTCTTTAGTTCAGCAAGCAGTGTTCATGTTCAGGGAGCGATTCATCGAGCACCTAGTTATACTCCTTTAGGTGCAGGGGACGTTCACAATCATGGAGGAGATGGACAATTTGCAATTGAATGGGCATTCACTAAAGGTGAGACACTGTATCTATCTGTTATTCCATGTAAGGGAAGTACAGGTGAATATAGTGTAACGGTTCAACCGAAAAAATAGAGTATAGCAATCAAAAAAGTTGAAGCAGAATTAGTAGGCTAAAATGAACAAGAGAGAAGGGATGAAAATTGACTGTCAATTTTCATCCCTTCTCATTTAGTTTAAAAGAAGTACCTTCTAATTTTTAAGATTGAAATGTGAAAAATAGTTAAAGCGTGTATTCCAATTGTCGGTCGAAAGGTTCCCTGATAAGATGATTGGCAGAAACTTCAACTGCATCGGTACAGCCTAAATGGGAATAAAAAGCGTAGGTTTCTACAGCAGAGTGACTGGAAATGTAGAGCTTATTCGCTTTTTTTGTACGGGCAAATGCTGCTGCATGCTGGAATAAAAGCTGTCCGATATGCTGACCTCGATAATCCTCGGAAACATGAAGAGAAGAAAGCTCCAGATAATGGTTTTGAGAGCCAAAAAGCTGACCTTCTACACTAACAAAACCTTTTAGCTTGTCAGCATCAAATGCGCCAAGTACTACACCATTGTTTTCAATTGTCTGTTTTAAATAGAAGCAAAGTTGTTGGAACTCCTTTTCTTGCCATTCTTCAACAAAAGCAACAGGTTGAATTTGCCAGTTTTCATCTACCTTACGCCAACATTGTGTTACTTTCTGATGACGAATAAAATGGCTAAATAATTCAGGTTCGATGATTGTTTTTGCTAATTTTCTATACTCCAAAAGAAAAGCCCCCTATCTGTTCTTCTGCTAAAGAGTGCCCTGAGCGGCTCATTTTTTTATTATATCATAAGCCATGAGCAATAGACGTTATAGCTACAAAATGGTCTGCAGAATCCTCATAGCTTGTAATATTTAAGCAGCAGTTAATGCTGGAACATTAAGCGGATAAATTGACAATAAAATTTATTTATAGCTAAAATGGCAGGATAACAGAGATTGTGGTAAAAATATTCTAGCTCGAGAGTCTGGCAGGTACTGTTCAACATCAGCTTGTACCCTACTGTGTTTCACAGCAATATGAAGGACAATTCGAAAATTATTAAGAAACATTGCGAAGAAATTGAGAGATTGTGATTGATACCTACATAGAGCTGCTCGTATTTTTGGGACTATTCGGCTTATTTTCGAGAATTGCAACGTTTGGTATTTTAGTAAAGTGTTAAGTTCCTATAAGCTTCTTTACGTTTCTTTGTTCGTTTCAATCATGGAGGCACAAAAGTATCGATTATTTGGTTTTAGAGTCTGAGACACACTATTTTAGGGAAGCGGGGAAGGCATGAGAAAACAAAACAAATTAATAGTGGGGTTGCTGTTTCTAACCGTTGTTGCATTAGCTAGCTGTACAGAAAAACAGTCGATGACTTCAGGCGATAACTCGTCGGATCATTACTCAACACAAAGTTCTGCAGAGGAACTTGTTGAAACGACATTATCGAAAGTAGATCAACCTAGTTCAAGTAAGGAGGAGGAGACTATGCATTACGAAGCAGGAGCATTACTTCAAGCTGTAGCAGCTGGTGATTTAGAAAAGGTTCAACTGATTATTGGCGATTCTGACTACCAAATAGATGAAGTGAATGATAAAGAGGAAACCCCGTTATTGATTGCTGTTCATAACAATCAAATCGAAATAGCTGAAAAGTTAATGGCTGCCGGGGCTGATATCAATCAACAAGATGAAATTCAAGATAGCCCATATTTATATGCCGGAGCACAAGGTCGTACAGAGATTCTGAAATATATGCTTGAGAATGAGGAACCAAATCAAGCCGTTGTAAATAGATTCGGCGGCAATGCATTGATACCGGCTGCTGAGAAAGGGCATCTTGAAAATGTTAAGCTGCTGTTGGCAGATGGACGGTCGGCTATTAACCATCAAAATAATTATGGGTATACTGCATTGATCGAAGCTGTTGGCTTAAGAGATGGATCAGAAGTTTATCAGCAAATTGTTGCTGAATTATTAAAATATGGTGCAGATAAAAATTTAAGGGATAATTACGGAAAAACAGCTGCAGATTATGCATTCGCTTTGGGGTATACACAAATTCTAGATTTACTAAGAGAAGAGTAACAGTTAGCTGTTTTCTGTATGTCTTAACAGACGAAACAGCTGTTAAGAATCAAGTAAAAAGGTAGCTTATTTGATTTTAAATGAGCGTGCGTTCACCGGTTAGATGAAGTGCGTAAGAGTAGGCATAAAGAAATCTTCTATTCCTAAAAGCTGAATAAACAGCGATTCAAAAACTGCTGCTTCGGAAATAAGCCAGACTATACTGGAAATGTGTGTAGAGCCATTTTCGTATAGTCTGGCTTATTTCTTGTTGGTCTAGCCTTATTTTTTAGTAGCTAAATATGATTGGAAAATTAAGCAAGGGGTGGTTGAAACTGCTCAAAATTTCATATATTGTCAATGACGAATCTGGTATAATGAGTAATGATTTGTAATTATTCAAATAAAAAATAAAAAAATTGATAATAAGAAAAATATAGCTTTTAACATGTAACCTTTGAGGATGCTAAAAGGTATTTATTATGAGGAGGACCCATGGATAAGGAACAGATGGGAACACTGGATCCAGAAGAGCTGTTGGAAAAATATGCCGACATGGTCTACCGGATTGCTTTTGTGCAGATGAAGCAGGCCAGCGATGCTGAAGATGTATTTCAGGAAGTATTTTTACGGTTAGTTAAGTACAGTCATACCCTAAAGAATGAAGAACATGCGAAGCACTGGCTGATTCGAGTAACAATTAACTGTTGTAAAAAGCAGTTTGACAATGCTTGGAACAGAAAAGTAATTGGTATGGATGAGGAAATGCTGGACAGGGAGTATGTAGCTAAGGATGATGATCAGGAGAATTTGATGGAGGCCTGTCTATCGCTGCCAGAAGGGCAGCGGACAGTTGTACATTTATTTTATTTTGAAGGCTATTCGGTTCGGGAAATTAGTGAACTGCTGGGTCATTCTGAATCAGCAGTCAAAACAAGACTTTCCAGGGCACGAGATGCTCTGCGTTTAAAACTGAAAGGAGACTATCTGGAATGAAAAATGAATATAGAAAACAGTTTGAACAGATTAAGGCTCCCAAAAGTTTAATCGAAAAAACAAGACTTGAAATGAGAAAACTGGAGCAGGAACAAAGCAATGAAATAGATGAAGTTAATAACGTGAAGCAGCAGTCAGTTGAAGGAAAAATTTTAAAAAAGGATACAGAGTCTCACCACGAAAAGGAAAGAAAGAAACCAGCAATCTCTGTTGTTGTTCGATTAGGTGTTTTAGCAGCAGCTTTGTTGCTTGTGGTTGGCGGAGGCTATGGAATTTACCAATCTCAGAATAATCTATCGGTTGCCTCAATTGTCAGAGAATCAGATGGATCATTTGAAGCAGAACAAAATTTTGGTCAAGGAACAGGGCATAGTGAAAAAGATAATTTTGATATTAGTAAAGGCAGTAGTGAAAAGGTAATTCCACAATTTCTTAGGGAAACAAAGTCCAATAAAGTTCAAGGCATAGAGGTTTGGCTAGCCGAGGATGAAAATCACCTGTTTTATGCGGGCTATCAAAAAGAAGACCTGTACTACTATATCATTGGGAAAAATATTTCTAAAGAAGAGTTCATTACATTTGTTAAAGAGCGGCTGAAATAAAATCAAATTTATCGGTAACCTTTCCGGGAACTAAAAGGTATTACTGTTAGAAAGGTGAAAAAATGAAAAATAAGCTACTGGTAATGTTCGTTGGAATCATTTTTATACTGGGGGGATGTCAAAGTACACAAAAGAAAGCAGTAGATAAAGCTGGTACAGAAGTAAAAGCCGACAAGCTGGCCTCTGATGTGAAAAGCAAGTACGATGAGCGGGTCACCTACGCAGAAGAAAATCTGATGATTGAGCGTGATGAGTCAATCACAGTTGAATTGGCTTTTGATGTAGAGAAACTGGGCTATAAGAATGCGACAGAAATTGTAGAAATTTATCAGAATACAGATTTAACACAAAAAGTTTTGACGCAATATGAAATCAGTGAAAAGCTGGATGAAATTGTATTGAACCCGCCGCAATCAGCAGTTGGTGCTCTTTCCGCGTATTCAACAGAAATAAACAACCGTTCCTATGGCTATAAGAAAGATGATGCCTGGTTGTTTAAAAAAGAGAAGGACTGGGGAAATTTACAGAACTTGTATAAGGTTGTTTATGTCGATCTAGAGACTGGAGAGAAATTAAAGAAGCCTGAAGTGACGGTCATCTCTATTATTCATGAACTGGATCAAAAGATTCAGTTAAAAATGAAACTAAATGAACAAGGAGTGCCGGAATACTCATGGAACAAGGTTCCCGGTGCAGAATACTATCATCTCTTGCAGATGGATTATTCAAAAGAAAGAGGCTATTCCAGTGCTTTTGTTGTTGGAACATCGGAAGAAACAACCTTTGTTCAGGATAGTGTTACTCGTCTGCAAACTTTTTCAGTTTCTGAGGCGGGACGTCTTTCAGCAGCATCTATTGAGGAATATGGGGAGGGCGATGAACCCATTCCAAAAGAAACCTTTACAGATCAAAGGTTTATGGTTATTGCGGTAAGTAAAGAAGGAACTTCAGCGGTCAGTAATGGACTGAATCTAAAAGATATGGCAGCACGGATTCCGGCAATTCACGAGATGACTCTAAGTGATGATAGAGAAGGAAAGCGGAATGCTGAGACTATTGACGAGCTGCCTTCTTATCAATGGATAACAATGTGTGACGGGTATTTGGTACGACGTTTGGTTACTTATGATGTTGAAAAAACAGAGATTTTTAAGGAACATATACTGAGCTATGAAAAGCCGGATATGTCTGATGCTGTGGCAACTGGAACCATTGAACGACTATCCATACCATATACGATTGATGGCACAGGTTATACTGGTTTTGCCAGAGTTACTAATTTTGATAAAGAAAATTTTAAGAAGGATTTGTCAAAATTGGAAGAAAAACAGAGTCTTCTGCAGAAAAAAGCCGGGGCAAAAGAAGCCGATGTTGTTGGTGAACAGGAGGCTGAAAAATCGGAAAAAAAGCAGAAGGCCAGTAGCTCTGTCAGTAAAACAGAAGATAAGATTACCGCAAATAGTGCTCTTAGCGAGTATCTGGCAATCAACATGCTTTCCGGCAATCGAGTAATTGATTTAGAGAAATTTCCGGAGGCAGCGGTTCAGTCGCTTCTTTCGGATGCTTGGATGGAAGCTATCTATCAAAATCCGCTGATTTTAGGTGCAGATAGTGCAGCTGTTTCAAAAGATGGAAAAAGCTTGTTTGTGGAGTATAACATGGATATCGCTCAGATGAAAAAGCAGCAAAAGACTTTACGTTCTGAAGTTAAAAAGGTCATTGCAGAGATTATCACCGAGGATATGAGTGACTTGCAAAAGGAGTATGCAATCAACCAGTATCTATGCGATATTGCCGAGTACGATAACGCAGCGTTGGATAATGCTGCTGAAAATGAATTTTTAACTGTAGACGAAGCATTCAATGATTCATTTACGCCATATGGTGTGTTGATTAACAAAGTTGGCGTTTGCGCCAGTTATGCTGGAGCCTTCAAGCTATTAGCAGATGCCGCTGATTTAGAAGCGATTGTCGTAACAGGCTATCTAAATGGTGATTTGCCTCATGCCTGGAATAAGGTCAAGGTAAATGGTGAATGGAATGTTCTTGATGCTACGAATAATGATGATGAGTTGCTTGCGAATCCGTTATTAAACATATCCGGAAAGGCAGCCAGAAAGGTTCTTGTTGAAGACGACCGCTATGTGCTGGATAATTTTCTTACTAATTATGTGACAACTGAAGACGTTTCTGATAAAGAATTTTATCGTGTTGAGAACAGGTTCTATGAGGAAGAGAAAATTGCTGAGGAGTTGGCCCTAGCTCTACAGAAAGACAGTCGTACAGCGCTGCGGACCGTTTATGATTTAGACGATAAGGGGTTTAGTAGTATTACCAATAAGGTAATTGAAAAAACACAGAACGAAGAGATTCAAGGCTTTTACTGGATGGGCGTTATTTATATGGAGGACGGGAGTAAATCCGATAAGTAGACATTTAGTCTGTACAAGTAGAGCTGCTAGAAAAAAGTTGAGTAAAATAAAAAGGTTGAAAAAGGACGTTGAAGGAAAACAAAAGCCGATAAACTTGAAGGAGTCAAGAACATTGTGCTTTTGAAAAGGTGAAGGGAGACGAGTAAACAAAAATGTTTCATGTCTCTGAATTATGTTAAAACCCAAGTGAAAGAACAAATAAGAATTCAGTGAGTTAAATTAGGTCATTAATGGGAGTAAATGATCTGATTAAGAGGAACAGATATTCTTAACGAGCAATTGAACCCTAACTCAGAAAGCTGCTGGTCAATCATAGCATGATTGACCAGCAGTTTTTTTGAATAAGGAGGGGGAGATTGAACACAAAATATTTTTAGACAGGTATTACGTCATACACTGTTGGTATTGTGATAAGAATTTTTGAGAAAAAACATAGAAATATTATAAGTATTCAATGAGAAATCTGGAATAATTTAACTATGTTTTTTCGTTCTATGAAGGAGTTTTCAGGCTTGTACAGATTGTTAGCTTAAGGTATCATCAAAATGTACTGAAATTTAAGGAGAGGTGTGTTTCTCATGTTTTACATCATAAAAGCTGGAACTCATTTTATGCGTTTGAGATATTCATAATTCCTTCTGTTTTGGATAAAAGCACTCCGAATCAGAAGAAAGACCGGAAGTAGCAGCTTCTGAAAAAATAAAAGAATCAGGGAGTGTTTTTTATGACGCAGCAAACGAATATAGATTTACCTCATTGGCGTAAGAACTTTAATTTGTTTCTTTCAGGACAATTTTTATCGGGCATTACAAGCATGATTGTACAGTATTCTATCATCTGGTATTTAACGAAAGCTACAGGATCTGCGACGATTCTCAGCTTTGCAACGTTGCTTGGAATGATTCCGATGGTTGTTTTGAGTCCTTTTGTTGGTCCTTTTGTCGATCGGATGAACAAGAAAACAGTGTTGATTGTTACAGATAGTATCGTTGCATTCTTTGCATTAATTTTAGCCGTCGTTGGAACTATTTCTGCTGATTTTCCACTTTGGCTGGTGTTTGTTTCACTATTTATACGGGCTGTTGCACAAACGTTTCAAATGCCTATTATTCAATCGATTATGCCGATGATGGTTCCAGAAGCAGAACTAACCAAAGTGAATGGTCAGTTGGGAATGGTTCAATCAGCTAATTATATTATAGCACCGGCCTTGGGAGCTTTTCTCTTCTCTATTATACCAATGAACTGGTTAATTTTACTGGATGTGTTAGGTGCGGTATTTGGTGTGGGGCTTTTACTATTCGTGAAAATTCCACGCGTTGTTTCTGAGGGCGAAACAATCCATTTACTGGCAGATACAAAGTTTGGTTTTAAAAAGCTGATCGAAAATAAAGGTCTTTGGTATATTACTGTTATTGGTTCCGTATTTACGCTTATTTTTATGCCTGCGGCCAGTATGTACCCGCTAATGACTATGCAGTATTTCAATGGAACTGTAGGTCAAGCAGGGCTAATTGAAGTAGTTTATGCTTTTGGCATGCTTGTCGGTGGTGCCGTGATTGGTATTTTTGGAAATTGGAAGGATCGAATGAAACCAGTGTTCTTATCCTATTTAGTCATCGGCATTACAATCGGGATGAGCGGCTTGCTGCCGGGAACAAATCGAGGGTTTATTCTATTTGTTATTTTGAATGCCGTTGCTGGCTTCGCTACCCCATACTTTAACACGCTGCTGATGGCAATGATTCAGCAAAGCTATGAGCCTAAGTACCTGGGACGAGTGATGGGCGTATTGAATTCTCTAATGAGTATTACAGGTCCTGTAGGACTGATTTTTGCTGGACCGATAGCTGATAAACTTGGTGTAGAAAAAATGTTTGTTATTGCTGGAGTTGGTACATTGATTTGCGGACTGATTAATTTTATGTTGCCGGCAGCTAGAAATTATGATAAAAAGCTGCAAGCAAAACTGGCAGAAAAACAAAAAATCAACGAGCAGGAGTAATAAGCCAGTTTGTTGATTAAAAAAAGCGGTAAAGGAGTGAAAATTCCTTTACTGCTTTTTTGTTGTTTATGAATCCAGCCACGTATCCAAATGCTGCAGCGCTTTTTTCACTTGCTCTTCTTCCATTTGTTTCAAGAAATCATGCTCTAAAGAATACACAGGAATAAATTTACTATTAGGAATGAATCGAGCTAGTTGCTTACTGTACTTAAAGGGAACCTCTAAATCATCAGTGCTAGCTGTACTAAAAATCTTAGGAAAGTGCTGTAGCTCTACCGAAGAGAGAGAAAATTGTTTGGTTTCGCTCCTTTCCAAGCCATAAAAGCTCTCTAGTCGATTGTTTTGTATTGCATAGAGGTACAATAAATATCTTTGCAGCAATGGATCATCCCATTGAGGCGTAGTTTGATTGATTGTTTGAATCATTTCCTCAGTAATGACAGTATCAGTAAGCTTTCGTTCATTGGTAATAAAGTTTAAATCAAAGTAACCATAAAAATTTATCAGTTTATCCGGCAGCTGAGCATCCTGCTGCTGTAAATAGCTGGTTAGAAGAAGCATGAGATAGCTGCCGGCAGAACGACCGCAGAAACTATAAGGGGCATCTTGAAAACGTCTTTCTTTTAGCTCCAAAAAGGTTAACTGAAGCTGTTGGAGAATCTCTTTTAATGAGCTGTTAGGTGCAAGCAAGTAATCGATTGCTAAAACTGTATACCCTTTGGATAAAAAAATAGATTTTAGGGCTTCTGGTAAATCATTTTTACTACCATAAACGAGACCGCCTCCATGAAAATAAAGTAAATACTTTTGCTGTTCAGCTATTTTTGGAATAAATATGGAGACTTCGGCTCCGTTGGATAAAGTGAGCAGTTCAGGCATGGGTATGACTCCTTTGCTTGTATTTCAGTAAATAAGTACCAATTTCATAATTAACCAGCTGAATTGGATTTGTCAAACAAATTGATAAAGATTGCTCAATTTTATTTAAGCGGTAACGAATAGTTTTCGAATGTAGGAATAATGTTTCCGCAGTCTTCTTATAGTTGCGGCCGCACTGGAAAAAGGTATAGAGGGTTTCAAGCAGTTCGGGATTTTTTTTAGCTAACTGGCGCAATTCTTCAGGAATCAGCTCCTCTAACTGCTCTAACTGATTTTCTCGCATGAAGTATCTGAAAATTCCTAAATCAGAAACTTCTACAACTGGATCAATATAAAAGGAACGGTTGAATCGCAGGACATCCAGACACTCAACTAAGATTTCCTTCAGTCCTTCTTTTTCTTTTACCTGACTGATTGCAAAGGTCAGGTCAGGCTGTTCATCAAAAAAAGGATGGAGCTTTTTCTTTAGCTGAGCTTTTGTTATCGCCTGTTCAGGTTGTTCAAAATTATAAAGAATAATGAGGTAATTGTGGTGTTCAAAAAAGAGCTCTTGACTATTTAGAGAACGAAGAACAGTTAATATTTTTTTCCTTATTTTAGGATCATCATGAATCGTCGAAGAAAAGGCAATCCCCTGATAGTAAGGATAGCTGTCCATTTTTGCTTCCAGAAGAAGACTATTCAACTCATCAATATTACTAGGTGTATTCTGCAAAATGGCATCTGCTAAATTATTTAAACGAGTGTAGCGGTCTTTTTTTATCAGGTATTCCATTTGCAGACGTTCGTAGATAATATCAATGATATTTTCAATAATCATCAGATTTGCTTCATTTAGCTCGGGGCTGTCTTGGTAAACCAGTAAGGAACAGTCATTTGTATAAAAATTACTCACCCTTGTTTTTAGTGCGATGATTTCTCTGGACTCCTGATGAGAGAAAAGATGTAGCTGTTCATAACTATTCTTTGTAAATTCCATGTTTTCCAAGGTTTTCTGCTCAACTACTACAAAATCGTTGGGAAGTTTTCCCATTTTGATATCAATTCCTTTGCTGGGAATGTGCAGAGAGCAGCTCAGCTGAATTAACTGATAAAATTCCTGCATGATTTGATCAAAAGAAGCAAGATTCCGTTCAATTTTTGTAAACCGTTGTCGTACATCATAGTAAGTACGTAAAAGATGGGTTTGATAATTTAAAATAGGCTCATAGATGGAAAGCATGATTTTTTCATAGCTGACATTCTGCTGCACTTTAATCAGTGGAATTTTAAATTCTGAACACAAAGCAATAAGCCATTCTGGAATCATAGTAATCAGCCGATTCATTTTAACAACTAGACCACTAACGCCTATCGAACGCATTTTCTCAAAAAATTCAACTAGTTCAGAATGTGGAACATTGTTGAATGCATAAAAAGACGTTAAAATCAGCTGATTTTCTTTACTCCATTTTTCAATATCAATGGCTTCTAAAACCATAGCTGATTCGACCTCATTATTTAATCCTATTTCTCCTGTCAGTATTTTACTTGCTTTAAATAAATCAAGGCGCATCAAGTCTTTGAGTTTCATTTTTCTCCTCTTTTCCTCTTTTGGATAAAAAATACCTGTATATTTTGGACTTTTATCCAATGTAAACGAAAACATTAACTTTTACAATAGATTTGTGAATGGAGGAGAAAAAAATGTTAACTACAGTTATTTTGAAAAATAATTATCAGGATTCAATTAATCTGATGCTGCTGACCAATACAATTAATGAATTGGATCAGGTGAAAATGAGCCAGATTATGATGGGAACAGATGCCAATAAAGATATCTTAAAAAACACCAATCTGCTGACTGCAGAAGCAGAAGCGGCATCTCCCAATGATTTAATGATTGTTGTTGAAAGCGATACCGCTGATATTATGACAGAAGTTCTGCCGGCAGTTCATCTTTTTCTAGATGATTTATCTTCAAAAGGAAATAGTGAAGTCAGCCAAGCAGCTTCTTCTTGGCAAGAAGCATTGGAAAAACTCCCTGAGGCAAATGTGGCATTGTTCAGTATTCCGGGAGAATACGGAGCAGCTGAGATGGAGAAGGCATTAAAAAACGATTTGCATGTTTTCTCATTTACAGACAATGTTGCAATTGAAGATGAAGTTCGCTTAAAGAAGCTGGCTCATGAACGAGGCTTGCTGATGATGGGTCCGGATTGCGGTACAGGTATTATTTCTAGTATTCCAATCGCCTTCACCAATGTTGTTTCTCCTGGAAATATTGGAGTTGTTGGTGCTTCCGGTACTGGGATACAAGAAGTAACAACCATTATTGACCGATTGGGTGGAGGCGTGATACACGCAATCGGCACTGGCGGACGGGACCTTAGCTCAGAGGTAGGAGCAATAACGGTTAAGGATGCTGTAATGGCTTTGGAAAATCATGAACCGACAGATGTCATTTGTGTTATATCCAAACCGCCTGCGAAAGAAGTCCGGGATGAAGTAGTGGAGTTACTGCAAAGTATTTCTAAACCGGTTGTTGCTATTTTCTTGGGAGAGAGGCCTAAAGCTCATGAAGGAAAGGTTTATCTAGCACATACATTAGAGGAGACCGCTAAAATTGCAGTGGATTTGGCAAACGACAACGATGTACAGAGTAATTATTTTGAAGACATGATTCAACCAAATTTACCTACTGTTGGAGCAGATAAAGTTGTGAAGGGGTTGTATTCCGGCGGTACGCTAGCTGCCGAAGCTGGTATGCTGATTTCTGAGGCATTGGGCTTGGACGGGTTAGTGAAAAAGGAAGGCTACATTCTGAATTCCCATGGCTATGATGTTATCGATTTGGGTGATGATATTTATACGCAGGGAAAACCACACCCAATGATTGATCCAGATGTTCGGATAAACAAGATAAAGGATTACGCAGCCGATTCTGAAACAGGCATCATTCTTCTGGATATTGTATTGGGTTATGGTGCGCATCAAGATATGGCCGGCGCCTTGCTGCCTGCAATTCAAGAAGCACAGCAAGCAGCAGAGAAAGAACAGCGGGAATTGCATTTTGTGGCAACAGTCTGTGGTACTGAAAAAGATCCGCAAAACTATCAGTCAACAGTTCAGCGCTTGAAAGAAGCTGGTGTTTTCGTTGAAGAAAGTAATGCTAAGGCTGTACGTTTAGCGATGATGATGAAAGGAATAACATTAAAGGAGGAGGACAAAGCAGTTCTTCCATATACTGGAAAAACGATTGAGCTTCCCAAAGTTAGTGAGAAAGTGTTGGAGTTGTTAAACACGAAGCCGCGAATTATCAATGTTGGTCTGCAAAGCTTTAACGAATCGATTATCGAGTACGGAGGAGCATCTGAGCAGTTTAATTGGAAGCCGCGAGCTGGCGGCAACAAAAAAATGATTCGCATCTTGAATGAGTTGGATGAATTTTCAGAAAAAATCGAAGCTGAAAATCAACAGGTTACTGATAAGATAAAAAATGCGCAACCGTTTCTAATTGATGTGGTACCGGCAAAAACAGTGATTTCAGAACTGAATGAAGCGCAGAAAACCTTACTCCACGCTGGACCGCCTATTGCCTATGAAGAGATGACAGGACCTATGCAGGGTTCTTGTATAGGAGCGGCGCTATTTGAAGGATGGGCGAAGAATGAAAGTGAAGCCCGGACACTACTTGAAAATGGACAAATTCGCTTCATCCCTTGTCACCACGTGAAAGCGGTGGGACCTATGGGAGGAATTACTTCTGGCAATATGCCGGTTTTAGTTGTAGAAAATCGTTTAACTGGGAATCAGGCTTACTGCACCATGAATGAAGGTATCGGGAAAGTATTACGTTTTGGGGCGTACTCGAAAGAAGTTGTTACTCGTTTAGAATGGATGCGGGATATTTTAGGACCGACAATTGCTCAGGCATTACAGAAGACTGAAGAAGGAATTAATTTGAATGTTCTGATTGCCCGTTCAATTACGATGGGAGATGAATTCCATCAGCGCAATATGGCAGCTTCTTTGAATTTTCTAAAAGAGATATCACCGTTGATTATTGAACTGCCGATTGAAGAGCAGCAAAAATATGAAGTAATCAAGTTCCTTGCTGATACAGATCAGTTCTTCCTAAATATCATGATGGCAACTGGTAAAGCCATAGTTGATGGGGCGCGAGAAGGGACAAAGGGAACCATTGTAACAACGATGACCCGCAATGGTGTAAACTTCGGCGTGCGCATCGCTGAAACCGGCGATAGCTGGCATACAGCTCCTGTAAATACACCTAAGGGGTTATACTTTACCGGATTTACAGAAGAAGATGGAAATCCAGATATAGGAGACAGTGCGATTACAGAAACAATTGGCGTAGGAGCAATGGCAATGGTGGCAGCACCAGGTGTAACACGTTTTGTTGGTGCGGGAGGATTTCAAGATGCGTTAAATATCTCTGATGAGATGGCTGAAATTTGTGTAGGACACAATTCAACCTTCTCTATTCCAACATGGGATTTTCAAGGAACCTGCTTAGGAATTGATATCCGTAAGGTAGTGGAAACAGGGATTACGCCGATTATTAATACGGGAATTGCTCATAAAGAAGCTGGAGTAGGTCAGGTAGGAGCTGGTACGGTTCGAGCACCGTTGGGCTGCTTTGAAAAGGCACTGGAAGCCTATGCAAAAGAGCTGGGAATCAATGTGGAAGACTAAGGCGGTTGCCGGTCAGAATGCTGTCGATTTGAAAAGGTTTGGACGAATGGGGAAAATTCATAGTGTTTTTGAGCATTCGTTCAACCTGCTCATCTCTAATCGCTTGATTCATGTCTCAGCCTTTACAGAATACTTATCTAGTTTTGGCATTCAAATACCCGTAAAACTTTTTGAGGAGATCCAGCCCTATATCCAGCAGGGAAACATTGTGAAAATCATAGAAAATGGTTTTCGCATTTATAGCTGTTATGGTGTGGGAACCGTTGAATTTAGTCAGCTTCAAATCATTTCATTGAATGTACTAGGTCAAAATTCTTCTATGGAACACTTGAAGCTATTGAAAAATAAGCTGGAAAAATTAAGATTGGCAGATGCTCTTGGGCTGCCTCTAAATAAAGAGGAGCAGGAAATATTTTATTCTCTAAGCAGTATGCCTAAAACAGCAGCCTCTGTTGATTTTAAAAAAAGTGTGTCTTATCTGGCAGGACGGGGAAAAGGTTTAACTCCAAGTGGAGACGACATATTGACGGCATATCTTAGCGTGCTTCATTGGGCGGGTGATCAGAGAGCTGAGGCTTTATCCTCTGCTCTCACTCATCCTCTGCCGTCAACAACGGATGTGAGTAAAGCTTATATTCTCGAAGCGGCTGAGGGAAATGTGAATTCATTTATTTATCAATTATTTTCAGACCTGGAGAATAGAAGAACAGCGGCATCAATAGATGAAGCGATAAAAAAAATCAGATCCATTGGTCACACATCCGGAAATGATTTATGTTTTGGTTTGCTGCTGGGGGCACAAGCTGTAATAAACGATAAATTATAGAAAAGAGGGATTTAATATGGAGAATACAAGTCAAAAAAAAGCAGTTAAGGTTAATGAGACTTACTGGATGAAAGTCGTTGCCTTATTTTTTGTCGGTTGGATACTTATGTATGCAACTCGTACGATTTTTAATCCGATTATGGGAACTGTAGGTGCACAATTTGGTTTAAGTAATACCCAGTTAGGATTGGCAAATAGTGTCTTTTTCTTAACCTATGCAGTTGCGCAGATTCCTTCGGGAATGATAGGCGATCGGCTTGGACGCAAACTGGTGATCACAATTGGATTTGTTTTGATGGGGATTATGACTTATCTTAGCGGAATTGCGACGACTTTTGTAATGTTTCTGATTATTCGGGCTTTTGCGGGAATTGGTCAAGGCGCTTATTATGGGCCTCAGTATGCCTTATCTACAGAAGCCATACCGACAAAAAAACGAACAGTAGGAAATGCAATTATTAACAGTGGGATGGCTTTTGGAACATCAGGAGGATACCTGCTTTCAAGTAAACTCGTTTTAGAAAACGGAGAGCATTGGAGCAAGCCGTTCTTTATTATGGCAATTCCAACAGTAATTGTTGCGGTCCTATTTTATACAATGTTGAAGGAAAAGGTTGTCCGTCCAGAAGATACAGCTGCTGAAAAAAGTGCAGAACCAAAAGAGAAGGTTTCTCTTAAAGCGATTTTCTCAAATAAAAACTTGCTGGCTGCATTTATTCTGTGCTTTACAAGTATCTATGCCAATTTTGTAATCATTACCTGGCTGCCGTCATTCTTAATTGCAGAACGAGGATTTGAAGGTGCAAGTGTCGGTTTCATTTCATCTTTAGTACCTTGGGCGTCTATCCCCGGAGCTCTAATCTTTGCCCGTTTTGCCGACAAATCCGGTGCAACGAAAAAACTGGTGTATTTACTAGTGCCATTGGCAATACTATCTGTATTTTCAATTGCTTTTGTGACTGACCGAACCTTGTTGATTGCAGTGCTGATTCTTTATGGATTGACTGGTAAGCTGGCACTGGATCCAATCATCGTTACCTATGTGACCAAAAATGCACCTGCCGGATCTTTATCTACTACCTTGAGCGCCTATAACTTTATTGGTATGTCAGGATCGATTTTGGCTCCTTATCTAACTGGATATTTAGCAGACTCACTAGGATCAATGCAGGTTGGTTTTTATCTAGCATGTGTTCTGCTGGTCATTGGTCTAATTTTGTTTGCCATACTGGCAAAAGAAAAGCCTGTTGAAGAATAAAAGAGCGAGAGGAGAAACAAGATGAGTTTGAATGTTATTGCGCTTGGCGGCAATGCTATACTAGAAACGGATCCAACTGATGAGGGACAAAAAGCAGTAATCAAAAAAGCAGCGGTGTATATTGCAGATTTTATAGCTGCTGGTGAAGATGTTATTTTATGTCATGGAAATGGTCCTCAGGTGGGAAATTTACTGCTGCAGCAGAAAGCAGCTGAAACTGAAAAGAATCCCGCACTAAAGCTGGATTCCTGCGTAGCGATGACGCAAGGAAGTATTGGCTATTGGCTGCAGAATGCTCTGACGAATGAATTTTTGAGCCGTCAAATTTCAAAACCTGTAGTATCAATCGTCACACAAGTTCGTGTAAATGAAACAGATCCTTCATTCAAGGAGCCTTCAAAGCCAATCGGTCCATTCCTTAGTAAAGAGGAAGCAGCATTGGAAGCGAAGCGTACAGGCGGCAGTTTTAAGGAAGATGCTGGTAGAGGGTATCGAAAAGTTGTTCCTTCTCCAATGCCTCAGGAGATTGTTGAAAAAGATGTAGTTCGTTCAATCGTTCATTCGGGTGCAGTTGTTGTTTGTGCTGGTGGAGGCGGAGTTCCAGTAATTCAAAAAGGAACCGAACTAATTGGTGTAGAAGCTGTAAATGATAAGGATTTTTCAGCTAGAGTTTTAGCTGAGAATGTCAATGCAGAGCGTTTGATTATATTGACAGGTGTAGACAATATTTACATCAATTACAATCAGCCAAATCAAAAAGCACTTGAAAAGGTCACTAAAGAAGAGGCGGAAACCTATATTAAAGAGGGTTTCTTCGCTGCTGGCAGTATGCTTCCGAAAGTAGAAGCAGCTGTGTCATTTGTCAAGGGGAAGGACCATCGGGAAGCAGTCATTACATCAATTGAGAACCTTGTTCGGCTTCAGGATGGTGTAGGAACCACAATCACCAATAGATAGGTGGAAAAAGTATGACTACGAAGAAAGTATCAATGGTTACTCAAATCCTTATAGCAGTGATATTAGGTGTAGTATTCGGAGTTTCTCTGCCCTCTGTTGCAGGACAGGTAAAGCTGTTGGGCGATGTTTTTCTCCGTCTAATGCAGATGGCTATCCCGCTGTTAATTCTTGGTCAGATCATTCAGGCAGTTGGAAGCATTGATTCAAAGGAACTGACAAGCCTTGGCTGGCGGACAATTCTAGTGTTTGGTGTATCTTCTTTTTTCGCTGCTTGCTGGGGAATTGTTATGGCGGTAATCTTCAATCCCGGTAATGGAATAAAGATAGCTGAAATAAAGGATACAGGATTAAAATCACAGACGATTTCTTTTGCTGATACACTACTGGATTTCTTTCCCAAAAATATTTTTGATTCACTAACCCAAGGATCAATCATTCAAATTATCGTATTTGCTCTGTTCTTTGGTGTTGCCTTGAATAAATACCTGCAGACCCATCCAAAATCACAGCTTTTTAAAGGAATCATTGATTTTAATGAAGTCATCATACTCATTATTGGTTATGTAATGAAGGCCGCACCAATCGGAATTTTTGCTTTGATTGCTTCAACAATTAGTAACTTAGGCTTACAGATTATTCTGCCGCTATTGAAATATCTGATTGTCTATGGCGGAGGTACGCTACTGTTTTTAGGTATTTGGGTTTTACTAGTCAGCGTTTACTGCAAGGTGAATCCAATTCGTTTGGTCAAGAACATGAAAAATATGTCTATAATGGCTTTGGCAACAACTTCTTCAGCCATCACTTTACCTGTAGCAATGAAAGAAAGCCGGACACAATTAGGGTTAAGTGAACGGATTACGAACTTAGTTTTACCACTAGGAATGTCATTGAACAGTAATGGCTCTGCTATGCATATGAGCATAACAGTGATGACAATTGCACAGATGTACCAACAGGGGTTTGATTTTCAGCAGATGTTTTATCTAGCAGTAACTGCGACCTTTGTATCGCTGGCAAATGCTGTAGTTCCAGGAGCTGGGCTGGTTTCATTAGCTGTTATTGTTCCCCAAATGGGGCTGCCGCTTGACAGTATTGCTGTTTTTGCCGGTGTTGAATGGTTTGTGGGGATGCTTCGAACAATATTAAATGTAAATTCAGATGTATATTCTGCAATCATAGTTGGAAAATCAGTGAATGAAATTAATTATAACGTGTTTAATAGCAATTCAGAGGAACCGATAAAATAATTAGGATTGCCTTTAAAATAGAAGACAAAAAGAGGCTGGTATTGACTACACAAGAGACAGCCGTTTCAGAAATAAGCTGTTTTCCAACTCTAATGGTAAAATCGTTTGATTGATGGTATAATCTTTAAACATAAAAGCACACTTCTTTTGATTGGGTTTAGTCACTTTAATCATACAAGGCTGTGTGCTTTTTGTGTACTCTAAAATTAAAAAGTGAGACAACAATCAGATTTTCTTCTGAATATTGGCCACTCTCATTCTTGACTAAAAAATGATGCGTTCATGAAACGAAACAAATAGTATCGAAAAAGCATGCTTTCAACTGTATAAATAGATTTCTATTTCAATGGAGCCGCTTTTTCTTAGTTTTATTTGGACGGTGAAAAGTTCTGGCATGCTCTATTAGTGCAGTTTATAAGTAGTTTCTATGCTTACCAGCCAGCGAAGTCCTAGTGTCAGCACATGTTGAAAATTTTGAGCAAAATAAATTTGGGGCTGATTAGGCTGTCTAGAAAGTAATGATCGTTTTTGAATTCTATCGCTTAATAGCTCTTCATTAACTGTCTCGGACGAAAGCACAAAACTATCAGGCGCAATTACGGCGTTATACAGAGATAGGATATCTGCAAGATTTTCTCCTAATTCTTCGTCTGTGGCAGGTACTGGAGAATCAATTAAAGCCGGCAAATATTTTGCTTCTCCAGCAAGTCCGCGGTTTCCTTCAAGCAATACCCCGTTAGCACAAATAGTGATACCTGGCATACTCTTTTCAGGATAGAAAATGCCAACAACTGTATGCTGTTCTAATAGACCTTGTTCCACACAAAAGCCCATGGTCATTAAATGTGCATCATTTTGAATAGTAATAGGAATATCGCTAAACCGTGCCAACTCTTGTTCAATGTTCCAACCATCAAATAAATCATCCCAGCTGGAAACAATAATAGAATGATCGATTTTTCCGGGAATGGAAAGTCCTATTTTTTCGACTGGTACTGAAAATTGAAGCATGTCTTTAAATGCAGCCATCAACCCTTCTAGAGAGGGCGTTGAAAAATCGATTGTTGTATGATACTTCTCCACACCTGCTAGATTGACAACTTTCCCGATGATAACAAGACTGCGTTTTTCGTGTGGCTCTCTTTTTTCCTGAATAGAGACTAATAAATAATGAACCAAATCATAATTAAAAAGATATTCATTTGCAGGGCGTCCTAAGGGCTGTTGGATAGGCTTAGATTCGATAAAAATTTGGTCGGCGACCAGTTGTTTAACCAGAGAGTTGATTGTCACAACACTAATTCCAGTTTCTTTAGACATCTCTGCCTTTAATGCTTTTTTATTTTCAAAAAGAAAAACTTTGAGCTTTTCCAGATTTTTTTGTCGGATAAGATTACTTTTTTCTGTCAAGAAGGTACCACCTTTCATAAAGAAAAACTTAATTAATTCACTTTATTAATGATAGACTATATTA
The DNA here is from genome assembly GCF_054871795.1 of Enterococcus sp. LJL51. Taxonomy (NCBI): domain Bacteria; kingdom Bacillati; phylum Bacillota; class Bacilli; order Lactobacillales; family Enterococcaceae; genus Enterococcus; species Enterococcus sp. LJL51. The sequence goes on from NZ_JBTXLW010000006.1 coordinate 46,297, forward strand.
GTGCATCTGTAAACAAGATTCACTCATTTTAAGGAATGATAAACTTATTAAGAATTTTAATTAATTAAAACTCTTAATAAAGGTTTTTAACTATTGATTTCTTTAACCGCTTACTTTACTATTAAACTATATAAATTGTGTTAGAAAATATTATAGATGCTATTAAAGGAGCGTCTACTAGACTTATCTTTGTCTACATTGATATACAGAATCTTTTACAGGATTTATATAGATGGAAAAAAGATTGGAGACTTGCAGATGGGAATAAAAGCAATTGTATTAGATATTGACGGCACCTTATTGAATGATCAAAAAGAGATTTCAGAAAAAACAAAGAATGCGTTAATCAATGCACAAAAACAAGGGATTAAGGTCATACTTGCTTCCGGGCGCCCGACAACGGGGATGGAGAAGCACGTTAAAGAGCTACAAATGGATCAGTATGACGGCTTTATTGTATCATTTAATGGTGCCTGCGTAGTGGATTGCAGGACACAAGAAGTATTGTTTAATCAGGCTTTGGCTGTTGAAGATAGTAAGGCAATTCTTGAGCATTTGAAAAGTTTTAATGTTAAGCCGATGATTGATAAGGAAGATTATCTGTATGTGAACGATGTCTTTGACAATATAGTAAACCTGCCAACTGGAGAGTTCAATATTATTGAATATGAGTCAAGAGGCGGGAATTTCAAATTATGTGAAAAAGAAGATTTAGCGGCATTTGTTGATTTTCCGCTAAATAAAATTCTTATTGCCGGAGATCCTGATTATCTAAAAGAAAATTACCAGAAAATTCAAGAGCCATTTATTGACCGCTTAAACGCAATGTTCACGGCGCCGGTTTATTTTGAATTTACGGATAAAGGAATTGATAAAGCGAAAGCACTAGATACTGTTTTACCAAAATTTGATATTCATTCAAGTGAAATCATTTCTTTCGGAGATGGGCATAATGATCAATCAATCATTGAATACGCTGGAGTTGGCGTAGCAATGGCAAATGCTGTAGATGCGTTAAAAGCTGCAGCTGATGAAATTACTCTGTCGAATAACGAAGACGGTATAGCGGTTATGCTGGAAAAATATTTGTAGAAAGATTGAGTGTTGCTTTTATACCTTTGATTCTTAATAGGCTGCAGCTCTTGAAGCATGGACTGACTGAAACAACGTTTATTTGGTTTTGAATTAGCAAACTGGGTAGGATATAAATAAAGCTTCACCGCTTTCTATTCCTAAAACCCAAATAAAGGGCGATCTAAAAGCTGCCTCTTCGGAAATAAGGCGGACTATACTGAAAATGTCGAGACATTTTCAGTATAGTCCGCCTTATTTTTTAAACACAACACTTTTAGTTCAGCTTCTTTAAGTTCAATGGAACATGGAAGGAACGATTGTTTCTATTATGGTGCTATGCTACACTTTTAAATAGTAAATGCTTTCAAAATAGAAGGCAATGGGGAGGGATTCGTTTGACAGAACAAAGTAAGTTAACGAAAAGCTATGATCAAACACATTATCGGCTAAGTCATCACGGCGAGCGCAATGTTTCTGTATTGAAGCAGGTCATTGATCAGTTGGATGGGGAGCAATCAAGTGATATTTATGGAAATGGCGAAGTCATTGAACAGTTTCAGGAAAAAATGACAGGAATTCTTGGAAAAGAGGCGGCGGTTTTCTTCCCAAGCGGCACGATGGCTCAACAGATCGCTTTGCGTATTTGGTCAGACCGTAAACAAGGAGCAACCGTTGGTTATCATCCTCTTTCCCATTTAGAAATTCATGAGGAAGGCGGTTTGAAGGAGCTTCACCATATTTATCCAATTTTACTGGGAAACAAGGAACGTTTAATTACATTGGAAGATATTCAAGCTGTGGAAGAGCCGCTGGCTTGTATCTTAATAGAGCTGCCCCAAAGAGAAATTGGCGGCCAGCTGCCAACATTTGAAGAGCTTCAAGCAATTTCCGGCTATTGTAAAGCAAAGGGAATTAAACTACATTTAGATGGTGCACGCCTTTGGGAATGCCTGCCTTATTACGATAAAACAGCAGAAGAAATTTGTGCATTATTTGATAGTGTCTATGTCTCTTTTTATAAAGGTATTGGCGGAATTGCCGGCGCAATATTGGCTGGAGAGGCTGAATTTATTGAAGAATCAAAAATTTGGAAAAGGCGCCATGGCGGCGATTTGATTAGTTTATATCCCTATATTGTGACAGCAGATTATTATTATGAACAGCGGATAGGCAGCATGCCGGATTATGTTCAAGCAGCAAAAAAAGTGGCGGAATTGTTTAATCAGTGTTCAAACACAAAAACAGTTCCAAAGATTCCGGTAGCTAATATGTTTCATGTACACTTCTCAAAAACAATTGCTGATATGGAGCAAGTTTTTGCAGAGGTGCAAGAGAAAAGTGATGTTGGTTTTACTTTAATGCTGTGGGAAGAAGCCGAAGGTGTTTCAGCATTTGAACTATCGATTGGCGAAAGTTTCCTAACGATTCCTGAGGAAAATTTAAAAATTGCTTTTGATACATTGAAGACGGCTATGAATTAGCTGCTGGGTTGTAAATCAGCTAATAGTTAATGATGATTCTATGAGTTGATTCTGGATTGAAAGGAGTAAAAAATGACAGAAACTGATTATAAGAACGACGTTGAGCTGATTCTTGGGCATCGATTTGATCATGGCTGGGATTATTGGACAACAGAAGATAAGCGTTTGATTAAAGGGGCCCCTTTTTCAACATTGGAGAGTGCGATGTTGCTTTTGGAAGCAGGAATGCCCGTTTCAGATCCTCTGCTTGCTGAACTGGGTGAGCTGATTATGAGTACATGGCGTGAAGATGGCCGATTTAAGCTGTATCCTAAAGGCGGTATTTTACCTTGTCATACGACTCATGCGGCTAATGTTCTTGTTCAACTGGGATATAAGGAGGATGAGCGGCTGAAAAAGACGTTTCAGCATCTTCTGGAAACTCAGTACATAGACGGCGGCTGGCGCTGTAACAAGTTCAGCTATGGAAGAGGAGAAGAGACAGAATATTCCAACCCGGGAACTACGTTGCTGGGATTGAGTGCGTTTCGTTTTACTGAGTATCTGAACAAGGAACCGCTACTTGAACCAACTGTTGAATTCTTGTTGGAGCATTGGCGTATTAGAAAGCCGATTGGTCCCTGCCATTATGGAATTGGTACGTTGTTTATGCAGCCGGAATATCCATTTAGAACCTATAATTTATTTTATTATGTGTATGTACTTTCATTCTATGAAACAGCAAAAAAAGATCCGCGTTTTCTGGAGGCGCTAGCTGCATTGGAGGCGACTATGGAGGATAATCAAATTGTTTTAACACGGGTTAACCGTAAGCTTAGCGGCTTGTCCTTTTGTAAAAAGGGCAAGCCGAATGGTCGAGCAACAAAATGCTATGAGGAAATTTTGAGGAATTTGAAATAGAGGAATGAATGAGTTTTAGTTTCCGATATGTGGATAAAGAGCAGTCTGTAAGATAGTCGGTTTGAGCTGGGTATGTGGTTGTTCAAGCTGCAGTTGGGGTGTAGCAACGACGTATACAAAGAAGATGCTAACTATCAATTGTATGCGTATCAAAATAAAAAATCAGACAAGGTATATGTGAAAGCCGTTGCGCGTGCTGCTGGAGAAAACCTGCTGAAAACAAAAGTTGAAAGCTGGTGAGTTTCTTGTCTGCGAAGGGAAGACAGCTGAGATAGTAGAAGTAAAAAATCAGTTAATAGAAAATGGTCAATTTTTTGTTACACCAGATTTCAGATACTAAGATGTGTTTGAAAGCTAAAATAACGAGTTTTTTCATGATCTTTATGGATATCGTTTTCGTGAAGAGGTCGAGACAAAAGTGTTTAGCTTCGAGAACCAAGTAGGTACTGTTCAACATCAGCTCATCCCTCGCTGTGTTTCACAGCAATAAGACGGATTATCCGGAAATTATCAAGAAACACTACGAGGGAACCGAGTAGCTGTTGATTGATACCTACCTGGAGCTTTTCATATTTTTGAGATCGTTCGGCTTATTTCCGAGAACTTCAACTCTTAGTGCTTTTAGCACTTAGAAGTTGATGCTATCGGAACGAAGTGTAGTGAGCTACTTTTGGAACGCCGTTTATTCGGATTTTAGAGAAAGAAGAGTTCGGGCAGTTACTTATGTCCCAAACTCTTTTTCTAGATTTCTACTGAACTATCGTTTCCTCGTTAGTTTTCAAACACGTCTTGGTTAACACATAAAAAGCAGAAAAAAATGAAGCACCTCCCAAAAATTTAATTTCCGGTGGTGCTTCAAATGCTGAATAGCATTTTATCTGCTTCTTTTAAAAGAGCTTATCTAAAATACACACATACACATTCTGGAGCAAATATATCTTTTTGAATCATTGTCAGCAAACCATTTTCTTGATCTCTGCGGTATAATGTCAAATTGTCTGTATTTTGGTTAGCAGCAACTACAAAATCTTCTGTCGCATTCAAGTCGAAATCTCTAGGGAAATCTCCTTCAGTTGAAATCAGTTGAACTAGTGCGATAGTATCACCGCTTTCGTTTACTGAAAAAACAGCTAAAGAGTTATGTCCGCGGTTTGAGGCATAAAGATGACGGCCGTCCTTGGTTATACGGATAGCAGCTCCGCCGCTGAATTCAGTGAAATCTTCAGGTAAAGTTGACAGCTTTTGCGTCTGTTTGAAGGTTCCGTCTGCTTTGTTGTATGAAAGAACAGTGACCGTATTATCTAATTCGCCAAACATATAAGCAAATTGGCTGTTTGGATGGAAGACAAGATGGCGGGGACCAGTACCAGGCTCCGCAATATATTGAGCAATCTCCGTCAGCTTGCCTTTTGCATCTACATCATATGTGTAAACCCGATCTGTTCCTAAATCACAGACCGCTAAGCGTTTATCCGGCGTTAAATCTGTATAATGGACGTGTGCTTTGTTTTGATTTTCATGAGGTCCGGTTTCTTCATCATGAGTTATTTTATCAGCTAACTCTAAAGAACCGTCCTCTAAGATGCGGTGACTGTAGACCATTCCGCGATGGTAATTTGCCCCATAGACCAATTGACGTTCTTCATCAACCGCCACATAGCAATGAGGAGCGCCTTCTTCTGTTACCGCATTCAATAGTTCAAAAGAGCCGCCTGCCGGTTTAAATGCACCAGCACCACCTTCTTCCCCAATTTCGATTACAGAATAAAGCTTTCCAGCTTGGCTTTCTGTAACATAGGTCGGTCCTTTCGCTTCAGCCACTAGCTCAGCTGTAGTTAGTTCACCTTTATCCGTATCCAGAGTAATTTCATGAATTCCCTTACTTATTCTACGAGTGTACGTACCCAACAAGATTTTTTCTGACATATATTACCCTCCAAGTTATTGATTTTTGATAAAATAAACATACAAGGATAGTATAACATAAATAGGGATTACTGAAGAACTACTTTCATTAGAGCAGTCTAACAGAAAACTCGCAATTTTTGTCCCTTTGTGATATCATTGCTAAAGACTGTACTCTCAATTACTTTCGATTTTAAGGAGGAACATACGTGTACGACAACACAAACAATAACGGCCCTGTGCGTTGTTCTTTTTGTGGCAAAACACAGGAAGAAGTTAAGAAAATCGTTGCAGGACCTGGCGTATATATTTGTAATGAATGTATTGACTTGTGTAAAGAGATTATTGACGAAGAATTTTACGACGAAGCTGTTCGTGAACTAACAGATGTTCCTAAACCGCAAGAGATTTTAGATGTTCTGGATCAGTATGTGATTGGTCAGGAACAGGCGAAACGAGCTCTTTCTGTAGCTGTTTATAATCACTACAAACGTGTAAATCATACTGAAAATACTAGTTCAGATGAAGTAGAACTGCAAAAAAGTAATATCTGTCTGATTGGACCTACTGGTTCAGGAAAGACGTTTCTGGCTCAGACATTGGCTAGAACTCTAAATGTTCCATTTGCTATCGCAGATGCAACCAGCTTAACTGAGGCTGGTTATGTTGGTGAAGATGTGGAAAATATTTTGTTAAAACTTTTACAGTCGGCTGACTATAACGTTGAACGTGCTGAAAAAGGGATCATCTATATTGATGAGATTGATAAAATTGCACGTAAAAGCGAAAATGTTTCCATCACTAGAGATGTTTCTGGTGAAGGTGTCCAACAAGCATTGCTTAAGATACTAGAGGGAACAGTTGCCAGTGTACCGCCTCAAGGAGGTAGAAAGCATCCTCATCAAGAGTTTATTCAAATCGATACAACCAATATTCTGTTTATTGTTGGCGGTGCTTTTGACGGAATCGAAACAATCGTTAGAAACCGTTTAGGAGAAAAAACGATTGGTTTTGGAACAAATAACAGTAAATTGTCTGAAGATGAAAGCATCATGCAGCAGATTATTCCGGAGGACTTGCTGAAATTCGGATTGATTCCTGAATTTATCGGTCGCTTGCCGGTTACTGCAGCTTTAGAAAAACTGACTGTTGATGATTTAGTTCGCATCTTAAAAGAGCCTAAAAATGCTTTAGTGAAACAATATCAAAAGCTGCTGTCTCTAGATAATACAGAGCTTGAGTTTGAAGATGATGCCCTGCGTGGAATCGCAAAACAAGCGATTGAGCGCAATACAGGTGCTCGTGGACTACGTTCAATCATTGAAGGAATTATGCTGGATGTCATGTTTGATATTCCTTCTGATGAAACGATCAAGAAAGTAATTATTACGGAGCTTGCAGTTGAAGGCAAAGGAAAACCGGCAATCGTTTACGATAAAAAAGATCAAAAAGCCGGTTAACAATTGTTTATAGAACGAGGATGAAAGGTCGGGACAGGGTATCTTCTGAGAAGATACCGCTCCCGGCCTTTTGGCTGAAACTTTGTAAACAGAAGGCAAACCAAAAATAAGCAAAAAGGAGTAAAAAGATGAATGTACATAATGCAGAGATTGTAATCAGTGCCGTTTCACCTGCTCAATATCCAGATTCTCAGCTGCCTGAAATTGCATTAGCCGGACGATCTAATGTGGGGAAATCTTCCTTTATTAATACATTGATTAATCGAAAAAATCTGGCTCGAACATCTGGAAAGCCTGGGAAAACACAAACATTGAACTTTTATTTAATTGAAGATACCCTTCATTTTGTTGATGTTCCAGGGTATGGTTATGCGAAAGTATCAAAAACGGAGCGGGCCAAATGGGGGAAAATGATTGAGACGTATATTACTCAGAGAGAACAGCTAAAAGCTGTGGTATCTCTGGTAGACCTGCGTCACAGCCCCACACAGGATGATATTCAAATGTATGAGTTTCTAAAATATTATGATTTGCCGGTTATTGTTGTTGCAACAAAGGCGGACAAAATCCCACGTGGAAAATGGAATAAGCATGAAAGTATTGTTAAAAAAGCTTTAAATTTTGATCCTACTGATGAGTTCATACTTTTCTCTTCTCAAACAAAAATGGGGAAAGAAGAAGCTTGGCAGGCTATTGAAAAATATCTATAAAAAAACAGTGATCAGTTAGAAACTGGTCACTGCTTTTTTTCTTTTTCATCTTTATCAGAATCTTTTTTATCTTCTGGTTTTTCCTTCTTTTTAGGGTCAACAGCAAAAGATTCAAAAAGCTTGTCAAGGTCGTCGCTTCGTTCAAATTTTAAGCCCATTTTTCATCCCTCCAGTCCTCGTTAGTTTATCATGTTTTTCATTTTTTGGATAGTTTTTGTGAGGAGAAACTAACTTGCAATATGAAGAAAAACACGGTATAGTTTGTCCAAATGTATAAATTCTATTAGAGAAAAATCGGGCGGTAAGTGTCGCTGATTTTCTTAAATAATTGAAAATATTTTTGGGAGTAGGATTTCGCTTGACTCTCCTGAGTAAGCAGAGATAAGCTCTATCTATTTTACAGCAAAAGAGTGATTTTACAAAGTTTTTGCAGAATTGTCAGTTACTACAATTTTAAGCAAAAGTGGACTACTCATCGTTTAAATAGGTTTATATAGGAAAGAAGGAAAAAAACGAAATGATTGGTAAGTTAATTATTTCTTTGGTTAGATTTTATCAGCGTTTTATCTCTCCAGCTTTGGGACCCCGTTGCCGGTACCACCCAACTTGTTCTCAATATATGCTGGATGCAGTTCAGACACACGGTGGTGCAAAGGGAGGGCTAATGGGCGTGGCTCGTATTTGCCGCTGTCACCCGTTTGTAAAGGGCGGAATAGATTATGTGCCGCTGAAATTTAGTTTAAAGAGAAATCCAGATGAAGAATACCATGGTCCATATAATTATCGGAGAAATAAATAATAACATAAATAAAAAGGGGAAGAATATGGCAATATTAGCATTTGATTTAGGCGGGTCAGCAGTAAAGTACGGAGTATGGGATGAAAATCAGTTGCTTGAAACTGGAAAATTTTCTACACCTAAAAATTGGGAAGAGATGAAAGCTGGATTCTCAAAGGTATTTTCAGCAACCGAACGTTCAATTGAGGGCGTTGCATTTAGTGCTCCTGGTGTAGTCGATGAACAAAAAAGACAAATTTTAGGGATTTCTGCTATTCCCTACATTCATCATTTTGATATTTATGATGAATTAGAACAGTTATTTGAATTACCAGTGACTATTGAAAACGATGCGAACTGTGCAGGGATGGCTGAGATTTATGAAGGTGCAGCTAAAGGAAAACAGGAAGTTGCATTTGTTGTGATTGGTACAGGAATCGGTGGAGCCGTTTTTCACAAAGGAGAAATCGTAAAAGGCGCTCATCTTTATGGAGGAGAGTTCGGTCTAATGTTTCTTGATGGAAATCGGACCTTTAGCACATTAGGAACAGCTGTTCAGATGGCTTGGCGTTATTGTGAGCGCAAAGGCTTGGAGAAAGAAGCTGTATCGGGTGAAGAGGTCTTCGGTTTGGCGGAAGCAGGCGATCCAGTTGCTGTAGAAGAGGTTGAAAATTTTTATGAGTATTTGACGCAGGGGTTGTTTGGCATCCAGTTTTCTCTTGACCCGGAAGTGATTGTATTGGGCGGTGGAGTTTCCGCTAAAGCAGGTTTGCTTGATGAAATCAACCTGCGTATGAAGAAGAAACTGAAGCATTTTGGCCTAAAAGACTTTGTTCCGGAAATAGTTATATGTAACTATCGAAATGATGCAAACCTAGTTGGAGCTGCGGCGAACTTCTTGGCGAAAAAGAATTGGAGTCATTAAAAAGCTGCTATCAAACGTAATGTATTTCTCTAACATTGATAGGTTGAACTGTTTTAAACAAATAGAGTATTGAAAGCTTGAGGAGAACAAACGCCTCGGGCTTTTTAATTTTTTCTCCTGTTTGGAAATCAAAGAATTTTTATTGTTCAAATAAACTGATTTTTATAAATGGCTTGCTTTTTAAATAAGAAAATCTAATTAAATTTAGTTAAACTAGTATTGAATGCGCTGTCATTTTTTGCTGGTATAAATCCGACAAAAAGAAGCAGATTTTAATAATAATTTGAATAATAGAAATTTTCTGAAAATTCATTGACAAGCATTAGTTTTTTTATTATATTTGTATACATACTCTTTGAGTGTTGCGTGAAAGAGAATGAGGGGGTAATCAGATGAAAAGATTTAGCTATTTATTTGCCAGCCTATTTTTGCTGGCTGCATGCGGACCTACTGCAACAAGCGGTGGCGGCGGAACTGCCGGTAATAAGGCAGATGGGGATACAATTAAGATTGGAATGAATATGGAGCTTTCTGGTGGGGTATCTGCTTACGGAAACGCTGAAAAAGAAGGAATTGAATTAGCCATTGAAGAAATCAATGAAGATGGCGGCGTTCTTGGTAAAAAATTAGAATTGATTTCTAAGGACAACAAATCTGAAAACAGTGAGGCGGCTTCTGTTGCTTCCAACCTGACCAACGAAGACAAAGTTGTTGCCGTGGTAGGACCTGCAACGTCGGGTGCTGTAAAAGCAACGATTCCTAATATGACAAAAGCTGGAGTACCGCTAATTACACCATCAGGTACAGATGACAGCATTACGATTGCTAACGACAAAGTACAGGAATATGTGTTTAGATCTTGTTTCCAAGATACCTTCCAAGGAGTCATTTTAGCAAACTTCGCTCAAGACAATTTGAAATCTGAAAAGGTTGTTATTCTTGGGGATAAATCAAGTGATTACGCTATTGGATTAGCTGATTCATTTAAGGATACTTATAAAGGGGAAGTTGTTAAAGAAGAAAACTTTACAGCTGGAGATAAAGATTTCCAAGCCCTATTAACAAAAATTAAAGGTCTTGACTACGATGTTATTTATGTTCCAGGCTATTATACTGAAGCCGGCTTAATCATCAAACAAGCAAGAGAAATGGGTATTGATAAACCAATTATTGGTGCAGATGGTTTTGGCGATGAAAAATTAGTTGAGATTGCTGGTGCAGCAAATGTAAGCAATGTATACTATACAGGTCATTTCTCTGAAAAAGCACCTGCAACAGATAAAGTACAGCCATTTGTAGATGCATTCAAAGAGAAGTATGGCAAACAGCCTTCAGCTTTCAATGCGCTGGCATACGATTCTGTCTATATGTTGAAGCAAGCCATTGAAGAACAAGATTCAGCTGATTCAGAAGCAATTACCAAAGGTCTTGCTGAATTGAAGGATTTTGTTGGTGTAACAGGAAAAATGACGATGGATAAGAATCATAATCCTGAGAAATCTGCAGTTGTTCTTGGATTAACAGAAGGAAAAGAAACATCTGCTGAACCTGTAAATCCTTAGAAATACCTTTTTGAGAATAAAAGGCGTGCAGGATAAATCAAGTTGTATATGCACAAAATATGAATAAATGGCGGGATAGAAGAGTTTTCTTCAAGAATAAGCCGGATAATCTATACAGTGACAGGTAAGAATAAGACAGGCGGATAAATCATTTTATATTTGAGACTGCTGATTCTTAAATGCCTACAGATAGTAAGTTGTGAGAACAACTGAATAGCTGTTTCCAATACTTATTTCTTGAAGAAAACTTGTTTTATTCCGATTTCTTTTATTCTCAACAAAAACAAAATTGGATGTGATGAAAATGGAAATGGAAATGTTGCTTCAACAGCTGGTAAACGGTCTGTTTTTAGGAAGCATCTATGCCTTACTGGCACTTGGATATACAATGGTATACGGCATTATAAAATTAATCAATTTCGCTCATGGAGAAATCTATATGCTAGGTGCATTCATGGGGTATTTTTTTATTAACAATTTCAAGCTAGGTTTTTTCCCTGCACTAATTCTATCAATGGTCTGTGCGGCTGTTATTGGTGTAGTTATTGAATTTTTAGCTTATCGTCCACTGCGGAAATCTACAAGAATTGCTGCTCTGATTACAGCGATTGGCGTATCGTTTCTGCTGCAAAATGTGATGATTCAAATGGTAAAGTCAGACCCTCGGGCATTTCCTCAAGCCATCAAGATGGAGGTTTATAAATTAGGTTTCATTGAAGTCTCGAATATTCAATTAATTATTCTATTTACCTCATTATTGTTGATGATTTTGCTCCAGGTTATCGTTAAAAAGAGCAAAATGGGGAAAGCAATGCGGGCAGTAAGCGTGGACGCAGACGCAGCACAGCTTATGGGAATTAATGTAAACCGTACGATATCATTCACATTTGCATTAGGTTCTGCTTTAGCGGCTGCCGCAGGTATGCTGATTGGTTTATACTATAATTCAATTGATCCGATGATGGGTGTTGTTCCAGGACTGAAATCCTTTGTTGCAGCTGTCGTCGGCGGTATTGGCCTTATTCCAGGTGCAGCGATTGGCGGGTTTGTTATCGGTCTGTTGGAAACGGCGGCTGTTGCTTTTGGTTTTTCTGATTATAAAGATGCCGTAGTATATGCACTGCTGATCATTATATTGCTCATTCGTCCAGCTGGAATTCTAGGGAAAAACGTGAAAGAGAAAGTGTAGGTGATAAGTATGAAAAAAAATCTGAAATATAATCTAATTTGGCTGCTGATAACACTTGCTGTGTATGGGATTATTTATGCGGCTTATGTCGCAGGGGCAGTAAATCTGTATATGGAAAATACACTTATCACGATTGGAATCAACATTATTTTAGCGTTGGGTTTAAACCTGATTATTGGTTTTTCCGGTCAATTTTCTCTAGGGCATGCAGGATTTATGGCAATTGGCGCCTATGCGACTGCGATAGTATCAGTTAAAAATCCAACGATGGCTGGTTTTTTCAGTGGATTATTGCTTGGGATTATTCTTTCGGGAATTATTGCCGTAATTGTGGGGATTCCTACTTTACGTCTAAAAGGGGACTATCTTGCGATTGCTACGTTAGGTGTTTCTGAAATTATTCGAATTGTCATTATTAATATGAGAGATATCACGAATGGACCAGCGGGAATTTTTGGTATTCCGCCTTTTGTGAACTGGTCGATGGTCTTTGGATTTACTGTTATCACTATATTAATTGTGGTTAACTATATCCATAGTGGATCTGGGCGGGCGACAACTGCTATTCGTGAAGATGAGATAGCCGCTGAATCAATGGGAGTAAACACTACCAAATATAAGGTTATCGCTTTTGTCATAGGTGCAATGACAGCCAGTGTAGCAGGCGGTTTGTATGGAAGCTATATTCAGACAATTGCTCCAAAAGATTTCGGCTTTATGAAGTCTATAGATATTTTAATTATTGTTGTATTTGGCGGTATCGGAAGTGTGACGGGAACAGTAATCGCTGCTGTTGCCTTAGGCTTTATGAATATGTATCTGCAGAATTTTGGCGAACTTCGAATGATTATTTATGCGTTGGCGTTAATCATTATTATGATTTTTAAACCAGGTGGTTTGCTGGGAACTTGGGAATTTTCAGTGAAGCGACTATTTAATAAAAAGGGGGACGATTCTAATGCCTCTATTGGAAGTTAAAAATCTGACAAAAAACTTTGGCGGTCTGGCAGCCGTTTCTAATGTCAATTTGTCATTAGAGACAAACGAATTAATTGGTTTAATCGGTCCAAACGGTGCCGGAAAAACCACCTTATTTAACCTTCTAACAGGTGTTTATGAACCAAGTGAAGGAACTGTAGAATTAGAAGAACTTGGAAAAACACACATTTTAAACGGGATGAAGCCTTATAAAATAGCTGATATGGGGTTGAGCAGAACCTTTCAAAATATTCGTTTGTTCAAAGAATTAACCGTAATGGATAATGTCCTGATTGCAATGAATAGTAAAAACAAAGAAGGTATTTTTTCTAGTATTTTGCGGTTGCCCAGCTTTTATAAAAAGGAAGATAAACTGCGCATTAAAGTGAAGGAACTACTAAGTATTTTCGGCATGGAAGAGAAAGCAGAGCATTTGGCGAAGAATCTACCTTATGGAGAACAGCGCCGACTGGAGATTGTCAGAGCCTTGGCAACAGATCCAAAAGTTTTGTTTCTCGATGAGCCGGCGGCAGGTATGAATCCGCAGGAAACAGCCGAATTGACGGAACTAATTAGAAAAATCCAAAAAGAATTTCAAATTACGATTTTGTTAATTGAACATGATATGAGTCTCGTGATGGAAGTCTGTCAGCGAATCTATGTGCTGGAATATGGACGAATCATTGCTGAAGGCGAACCGGAGGATATTCGTAACAATCCAAGGGTAATCGAAGCTTATCTCGGAGGTGAGCTATAATGCTGTCAATTGAAAACTTATCGGTCCATTATGGGATGATTCAAGCTGTTCGAGAGGTTAGTTTTCATGTGGAGGAGGGGGAGATTGTTTCTCTAATCGGTGCCAATGGCGCAGGAAAAACAACTATTCTTCGAACAATATCAGGATTGAACCGTCCTTCCCAAGGTAAAATCATTTTTGAAGGAAACGAAATTCAGAAAACCTTGCCTCAGAAAATTGTTGCTTCCGGCTTGTGTCAGGTACCCGAAGGACGCCATGTGTTTCCTGGATTAACTGTTCAGGAAAATTTAGAAATGGGAGCATTCTTAAGGAAAACGAATGAGCTTAAAGAAGAATATGACATGATTTTTGAGCGTTTTCCAATTTTGAAGGAACGAAGAACTCAAGATGCTGCAACGCTTTCCGGCGGTGAACAACAGATGCTTGCGATGGGCCGGGCATTAATGTCTAAACCTAAGTTGCTGCTGCTGGATGAGCCTTCAATGGGACTAGCGCCAATCTTCATTCAGGAGATATTCAATATTATTCAAGAGATTAACAAACAGGGGACAACTGTACTGTTAATTGAGCAGAATGCAAAAATGGCATTGTCTATTGCAGATAGAGGGTATGTATTGGAAACCGGCAGCATCGTTCTAAGCGGTACAGGAAAAGAATTAATCGATGATGAAAAAGTGAAGAAAGCATATTTGGGAGGCTAGGAAATGAGTATAAGAGATTTTATGACGAAAAATCTGATCGTTGTACAGCCTGATATAAAAATTTTTGATGCGGTAGATTTAATGAAAAAAAACGATATTCATCGTTTACCAGTTGTACAAAATGAACGTCTGGTAGGGCTGCTGACAGAAGGAACCATTCAAGCTGCGATGCCGTCTCAGGCAACAAGCTTGAGTGTATACGAAGTGAACTATCTGCTGAACAAGACCACGGCGGCAGATATCATGGTCAAGAATGTGCTTACGGTAGATCCGGAAGCTTCTTTGGAAGACGGGATTTATAAGATGAGAACCAATAATGTGGGAGTTCTTCCAGTGGTAGATAGTAAGGGTGAGCTGAATGGAATCATAACAAATAATGACATTTTTGATGCCTTCTTAAAGATTACTGGATATCATGAAGGCGGAACTAGAATTCAATTGCGGATATTAGAGGACCACAAAGGAATTTTAGCAGCAATTACCAAGCTGCTCTCTGATAATGATTTTAGTATTACTAATATTGTAGTGCACCGTAAAGAATTAGAGACAATTCTCGAAATGCAAATTGAAAGCCGGGAAACTGAAAAAATTGAAAAAGTTTTAAAAGAAGCAGGGTATGATGTCTTTGAAGCTGTTTTATTATCAAAACAAGAGAAATAAATACTTTTTTAATAGAAAAGTGATTAAACTAATTGACTATTATTTTCACGTGTGATAATTTTGATAAGTAAGGTATCATGCGCCATTTATATATTTATGGTGGGATATTACACGTATAATTTATCATGACGATTCTTCTTGATTTGCTTATGATTTATTATAAATAATAAAGGATAGGAGGAGACTAAGTGAAAAAAATCATTGGATTCTTAGCTGTAGTTCTAATGGCTGTTGGGGTGTTTGCTGTTCCTACTTCGCAAGCTTCTGCTGACGGAGCAATTGCGGCGAACGAGCAAAAAATTCTTGATACGCTAAATGCTGGAGCAACAATTGGCGGCAAAAAATTCTATTTTGGAGCTGCAGAAATTAATGCAACAGAAAATCATTTGAAACGTGTAGCGCTAACAGATGCACAGGTGGAAGAAGCTCTTACAAACATCCGTGCTGCAGTAGCATTAGTTGAATCACAAAACGTTGATACAACAAATGCAACAACTTTAGCAGATGCATTGCGTCTGTTGCCGACAAGTATTATCGATCAGTTGAAAAACTACGTTGTAGCAGCAGGTAATGCTGTAGGCGTGAAAATTACTTTCGGTACTGGCGGTGCATACACAGCAGTGATGATTACTGATGCTAAAGGCAACCCTGTTTATCAGTCTGGAAGCACAGTTAAAAACACTGGAAACAACTATGCACTGAGCGGCATCACTTTTGGTTCTTTACTAGCAGCAGCTGCAGGTGCAGCATTTGTAAGTAGAAAACGTAAACTTGCATAATAAAAAAATTCTTAAGAGAGTAGGGGCATTTATTTTTATGCCTCTTCTCTTTATGCTTTTTGGCTATTTTGTCATTTATATCATTGGTGCACCTGTCATCAATTTTGCAGGATCAGCAGTACAGCTGATACTATTAAATGATTCACCAGATTTTGAAGTAAAGGCAAACGATCTTTTTACTCAGGTTGAGCCTGAGGAAAAAGCGGCAGCGGTGAACGATGAAGGGAAAATACCTTCTTCTACATTGGTTTATCCTGTTGGTGGAGATCAGTTTGGTCGGGTGGTTATTGATAAAGTTGGAATTGATGAACCATTGTTTTATGGCGATAGCGAAGATATCCTTAGTAAAGGTGCCGGGCAGTATATTGGAAGTATGATTCCAGGAGATTTAGGAACGACTTTGATTGGCGGTCACAACAGGCCATCCTTTGGTCAAATCCATTATTTGGAAGTAGGAGACCAGATTACTATCCATACGCATTACGGGGACTATACCTATCAAGTGACAGAAAATAGAATTGCACACTATACTGATCCTGTTATCGATGAAAGACTGGGAGATAAATCGAAGCATTCATTGATTCTATATACCTGCTACCCATTAGATGCTATTGGGCTGACACCTGATCGGGTATTTGTGTTTGCTGATTATGTTTCTGGACCGATTATTGATGGAACAAAATAAAGTGGAGGAATAAAGCTTAATGAAAAGAAAAAAATTTAAGGGAGCAGCAGTTTCCCGTTTGTTTCTAGCTTTCTTGGCGATGGTCTTTCTAGTTGCATTCCTCCTTTTATTGAGTTTGCGGTTGACGCTTTTTAGTGAGAAATATATGGAGAAGCAAGCTGAGAAAGCCGATTACTATAGTCAGCTTACTAAAGAAATGAATAAGCAAATTGAAAATAGTGCGCTAGGGAGCAATATTCCTGAAGGGGTACTATCTAATGCAGTAGAAGAAGCTATTGTCAAAGAGGATATGAATAACTACTTTACTGCAATGTATCATCCGGATACGCCTTTTTCAATTAAAAATGAACAGCAAGTAAAAAGTTCAGTAACTGAAAAAATCAAACAATACGCGGCGGAAAATAATATTGATTTGACAGCGGAAAGCGACGAAGCCGTTAAACTGTTGGCAGATCAGACTGCAACAGTTTATAAAGGATATATTGAACTGCCGTTTCTGCTTTCTTTTGGAAATCGAGTGATGGCATATAGTTCAAAACTATGGATATTCATGGCTGTCTGTGGTGTTTTATGGATAGTATTAAGTGTAATTTTATTTAGATCACTCCGCGGCTATCTGCATCGCTTACTGAGATACTGGGAATACATTTTTGTTGGGGGCGGGTTAATGATGGCCGTTATTCCAGCACTTATTCTACTTTCTGGTTATTTGAAGCGGATTGGTATTCAGTCAAAAGCTATGTATGATTTTATTCAGGCTTACTTATCAAGTTTCTTGTGGATGTTTATTTATATGGGGATTGGATCTATTCTAATTGGCGTTGGTGTGGCAGTTTGGAGTGAATATCAGCGAAAACACTTATTTAGTCAATAATAAAAAAAAGTATCTATTTATGCAGAAATAGATGCTTTTTTAGCTGTTTATGGTATGATTTACTTCTGGAGGGATAAGAATGTCAAAAAAGAATAAAGATATTGAAGTTCGAGTTGAAGAGGAAAAAATAACCTTCAACGGTCAACAAGTCGAGAGTACAAATTTGTTGATTGGAAAAAAAGAAATAGGCAGAATTGTTCCTAATGGTTCTGGGAAATTTTTGATTGAAATGGGTAAAGAAAACCAAGGGGTTGTTAAGTCCATTGATGAAGGAATCGAAACAGTTATTCGCCTATGGAATTTAGCTGAATAAGTTGAAAAATTTTTTAAAATAACACTTGCATTTCGAGTAGAAATTATGTATTATAAACAAGTCAGGTTTTTAAGATGACTTTTGGAGGAGTAGCGAAGTGGCTAAACGCGACGGACTGTAAATCCGTTCCTTAGGGTTCAGTGGTTCGAATCCACTCTCCTCCATTTTGTTTTTGGGGTATAGCCAAGCGGTAAGGCAACGGACTTTGACTCCGTCACTCGTTGGTTCGAATCCAGCTACCCCAGTACCTAGAGCTACTCAGCATAACTGAGTGGTTCTATTTTTTTTACCATCTCACATTGACGAATGAACAAGAAAGCAAAGGAGAGATTGTCTATGAATTTGAAAGAAAAGATTACAGATGCAGCAGAGAAGGTCTATGACTTAACCAAGCAGAAGAAGTACAATGTGAAGGTTGGTGTTTCTAGTAAAATAACCTCAAATAGAAACACTACTCATAATAAAAAGTGGCGTGCCAAAAATAACTAATAAAAAATGAGGTTGAGGCGGAAGTGTTCAGCTTCAAGCACCAAATAGGTACTTTTCATCATCTGTTCTGCTCAAAAGAGCAATTACAGTGATTCTAAGCACCAAGTAGGTACTTTTCATCATCTGCTCTGCTCAAAGAGCAATCACAGTGATTCTAAGCACCAAGTAGGTACTTTTCATCATCTGCTCTGCTCAAGAGCAATCACAGTGATTCTAAGCACCAAGTAGGTACTTTTCATCATCTGCTCTGCTCAAAGAGCAGTCACAGTGATTCTAAGCACCAAGTAGGTACTTTTCATCATCTGCTCTGCTCAAAGAGCAGTCACAGTGATTCTAAGCAATAAGGCGGAAATTCCGGAAATGACAGGAAACACGAAGGTAAACCATTCGATGTTGACTGATTCCTACCTGGTGTTCCACAAATTTTTGCGAATTTTCGACTTATTGTCGAAGAGCCTTGAAACACAGTGGTTTACCACTGATGTTGAGCGGACATCGATGCAGCTCGCTGCTAGTAGTTACTTCTGAAACACCGTTTATCTGGGTTTAAGGGGCTGAGGCATACTAATGTCACAGCCCCTTATTTTAGCTTTACAGCTATTTTTCAATCTCAATGCCGAGAACGGTTAAATGTCCGTTTCCTACAAGCTTTATAACTAACCGAGCTAAATGATTGGGTGTCATGTTTGTATCGCTGGTAATCCACCAATGAAGTGTTCCAATAAATATCGAGGTCATGTATTCAATAATAAAATCAATCGGGACTTCAATATCGTTTTCTGTAATACGTAAACGGGAAAGTGTGTCGGCGTATTTCTCATAGAGAATATCAGCCAATTTTCTTTTTAAAATTTCATTGGAGCTGCCATCCATAATTGTCAGAAAAAAGTTTTTGTTTTTATGAATATTATTGTAGATTCTGGACAGGAGCAGTTCGATTTTTTTTACCTCAATTTTGTTTTCTTTAATCGAGGTATCTGTATCTAAAACTGAGGTGAATGCACGAACAGCTAAATCAAAAATTTGTTCATAAAGATCTTGTTTATCTTTAAAATGGGCGTAAAATGTAGCACGGTTAATCATTGCCCGATCCGCTATCTCCTGAATTGTTAGAACATCAAATCCTTTTTCTTCAACTAATTGGATAAATGCTTCAATAATCATTTTGTGGGTACGCATAACTCGCAGATCTTTCTTTTTCATCCTTTAAATTCCTTTCAAAAAGCCAACAATTTGAATAAGTTTGTTGTTTATCTCACAAAAACAGGTCTTTTGACTGTTGCAAAAAAAATTAATACTCCCTAAAATAGACATAAGTATTATAACAAACAGGATGTAAGTTAATCAACAGTGTGTTGCTGATTGTGAACTTTTTCTCTTGGAGAGGCAGGGAGATATGAAATTGAGGGCAGGCATCGATGTCGGATCGACGACAGTAAAATTAGTAATTATAGATGAAGAAAATCAAACAAAATTTGCAAAATATGAGCGGCACTACTCAGATGTAAAAGCCGCAACAGAAAAGGTCTTGGAAGAGGCAAAAGAGCTTCTGGGTGGAGACCAGCCACTAACGATGATGATTACAGGCTCAGGCGGTATGGGACTGGCAGATGTTCTGGAAATTCCTTTTGTTCAGGAGGTAATTGCTTGCACTCGTACAGTTGAGGAAATCATCCCGGAAACAGATGTAGCTATTGAGCTAGGCGGAGAAGATGCTAAAATCACTTTTTTTGAGGGTGCTCTGGAGCAGAGAATGAATGGTAGCTGTGCAGGAGGAACTGGTGCTTTTATTGATCAGATGGCTGTTCTGTTGAAAACAGATGCAAATGGAGTGAATGAATTAGCCAAAAATTATCAAACCATCTATCCAATTGCTTCAAGATGTGGTGTATTTGCCAAAACAGATGTACAGCCGTTAATCAATGAAGGTGCGGCTAAAGAAGATATTGCAGCCAGTATTTTTCAGGCGGTTGTGAATCAGACGATTGCTGGATTAGCTGCCGGCAGAAAAATAAAAGGAAAGATTGCCTTTTTAGGTGGCCCGCTCTTTTTCATGTCTGAACTGCGTAGAAGATTTATAGAAACGTTGGATATTCAACCAGAAGATGTGATTTTTCCGGAAAATCCTCAGCTTTTTGTCGCTATGGGAGCTGCAATTTATTCTAAAGATGCAGAACAAAGTACGCTGTCTCTGCTCTTGGAACGTTTAACTGAAGGGGATAAGGAACAGCTGAAGCCGACAGATACGTTGGAACCACTATTTAAAAATCAAGATGAGCTGCAGGCGTTTAGAGATAGACATAATCAGGCAAAAGCGACTGAAAAAGCTTTTTCTAAACATTCAGGTGTAGCATTCTTAGGATTAGATGCTGGATCAACAACAACGAAGGTTACATTGATTGATGAGGACGGCAATTTGCTGTTTTCTTATTATGGAAATAACCAGGGACAGCCTTTGGAAACGACAATGGACGTCTTGAAGGACTTATATCAACAAATGCCAGAGGATGTTTTTATTGGCAAGGCAGCTGTTACTGGTTATGGAGAACACCTAATCAAAAATGCTTTGAAAGTTGATATTGGCGAAGTTGAAACTATGGCTCATTATAAAGCAGCTGATCATTTTCAGCCGGGAGTAGATTTTATACTGGATATCGGTGGTCAAGATATGAAAGCCATGACAATTAAAGACGGTGTCTTATCATCCATTCAGCTGAACGAAGCTTGTTCATCAGGCTGTGGCTCTTTCATAGAAACTTTTGCAAAGTCTTTGAAATACGATGTGAAGGATTTTGCAATAGAAGCGTTAAGCTCTCAGGCGCCTGTTGATTTGGGCTCGCGATGTACAGTGTTTATGAATTCCAAAGTAAAACAAGTTCAAAAAGAAGGAGCTTCAGTTGGGGATATTTCTGCTGGACTTTCCTATTCAGTTATCAAAAATGCGATTTATAAAGTAATCAAAATTCGCAGACCAGAAGAACTGGGAAAAAAAGTTGTCTGTCAAGGCGGAACATTTTATAATGAAGCAGTTTTAAGAGCGTTTGAAATGATCAGCGGACGAGAAGTAGTTCGTCCTTCTATTGCAGGCTTGATGGGTGCTTATGGTGCTGCTTTAATTGCTCTGGAAAATTATGAGATTGGAGAGCAGACAACGCTGCTGCCATATGAAGAGCTTGAAGCTTTTACAGCAGATAAAGAATTCACTCATTGTGGTTTGTGTGAAAACAACTGTATGATGACAGTGACAGTTTTTTCAGACGGTCGGAAATTCATTACTGGAAATCGCTGTGAACGCGGAGCAAGAATTAAAGTTAAACGTGAAGACCGTAAAGTGAACCTTATAGATTATAAGTATCGTCGGCTATTCAAATATCGGGCACTGAAGGAAAAAGAAGCACCGCGGGGCGTAGTAGGTATTCCTCGAGTATTAAATATGTATGAAAATTATCCCTTGTGGTTTACGTTTTTTACAGAGCTAGGCTTCAGAGTGGAGCTTTCACCTCGCTCCAATAAGGAATTGTATGAACAAGGAATGGAGACTATTCCAAGCGATACAGCTTGTTATCCGGCAAAAATTGCTCATGGACATATTCAGGCAATGATTGATAAAGGCATCCCGATGATTTTTTATCCAGGTGTTGTATTTGAACGTCAAGAAGATAAAAAGGCAGACAATCATTTCAACTGTCCAATTGTTCAAAGTTATCCAGATGTTATCCGAAATAATGTGGATGACATTCGTGAAGGAAAAGTGGATTATCGTAATCCGTTTATTAATTTGGCAAACGAAGCTTCTGTGGCGGACGTCATGGCGAACTGCTTTGCTGATTTAGGTATTTCTAAAGAAGAAATTACAAAGGCGCTTCATTTGGGCTATGAGGAACTTGAAAATTTCAAAACGGATATCCGCAATAAAGGAGAAGAAACACTTCTGATGCTAAACCAAAAAGGTCAGAAAGGTGTTGTTTTATCTGGAAGACCGTATCATCTTGATCCGGAAATCAATCACGGCATTGCTGAAGTGATTACACAAGAAGGTTTTCATGTTTTAACTGAGGATAGTATCTCCCATCTTGGTGACATTGGAAATCTCCGTGTAGTTAATCAATGGGTGTATCATTCCCGCTTATATGCTGCAGCAAAGGTGGTAGCAAAATCTAAAAATCTTGAGCTTGTTCAGTTGAATTCGTTTGGCTGCGGGTTAGATGCTGTTACAACAGATCAGGTAGAAGAAATTATGGATCAGTACGGAAAAATCTATACGGTTTTAAAAATTGATGAAGGCTCTAATCTAGGGGCTATTCGAATCCGTTTGCGGTCATTAAAAGCAGCTGTTGGTGAACGGGATAAACAAGGCTTTGAACCCCAGCTGAAAGAAGAGACTCAAGAAAAAATTGTCTTTACTAAGCAGATGAAGAAAGATCATACACTACTGCTGCCAATGCTTAGTCCAATTCATCAAAGCGGATTAGTAGATGTTGCATTGAAGGCATCCGGTTATAATGTGGTTTGTTTGCCGGCAGAAGACCGTGAAGCTGTCAACGTAGGGTTGAAATACGTGAATAATGATTCCTGCTATCCGGCAATCATTTCTATCGGACAGCTAGTTGAAGCTTTACAAAGTGGAGAATACGATCTGAATAATGTAAGTGTCATGATGACCCAAACTGGCGGCGGCTGCAGAGCAACGAACTATATTCCTTTGCTCAGAAAGGCCTTGAATGATGCTGGATTCCCTCAGGTTCCTGTTGTGTCAATCTCAATGGGGAACAAAGGGGTGGAATCTAATCCAGGATTCAAATTTACTCTGCCTCTGTTAAAAAGAGTTGCAATTGCATTCTTATATGGCGACCTATTTGAACGAGTTGTCTATCGGACTCGGCCGTACGAAACTGAGCCGGGAATGATTGATAAGATGCATACAGAATGGCTCAAAAAGATCGAAAAGAACGTTCGAAATGGTTCATTAACCCAGTTTAATAGAAATATGAAGAAAATCATCAAAGACTTTGACGAAGTTCCTCTTTTGGATATTGTTAAACCTAAAGTTGGAGTTGTGGGAGAGATTCTGGTGAAGTACTCTCCTACGGCAAATAATGATATTGTCCGATTGCTGGAAGAAGAAGGAGCCGAAGCAGTTGTTCCGGATATTGTCGGATTTATGAACTATTCTTTATACAACCAAATCTTTAAATATGAAAATCTGGGGATGTCTAAAAAGAGTAAGATGATTGCTGAATTTGCCATTCGTATGATTGAATTAGTAGAGAAGCCAATGGATAAGGCGTTAAGAAATTCCGAACGCTTTGAAGGGATTGCCTCAATTTATGAATTGGCTGAAGATGCTGGAAAAATCCTTTCAATAGGAAATCATACCGGTGAAGGCTGGTTCTTAACCGGTGAAATGATTGAGCTATTGAAAGCAGGTGTAAACAATATTGTTTGTATGCAGCCGTTCGGGTGTCTTCCAAATCATGTTGTTGGAAAAGGTGTCGTTAAAGAGCTAAGACATCAATATCCTAAAGCCAATATTGCAGCGATTGACTATGATCCAGGTGTTTCTTTGGTTAATCAATTAAACAGAATTCGACTAATGATGGCAACTGCCAACAAGATGGCAAAAGAAGAAGTCGAAGTACGTTCTTAAACGAAGTAAAGCTGTCTGAATAAAAGTGTTAGATGTTGAAAACGAAACAGCTATTACTTCACATCCTTCTTATTGCGAGGCTGCACAGCAATAAGAAGGATTTTTTCTGTCTACATAAAAGGTATATACAAGACTGCTTCTTAAACAAAGTAAAGCGGAGGCTCTTCAAGACAGCAGATTAATTAGCTGGACTAGTCAACTAAAAAAATGTTTGCCGCGCTGGCAAAACTAAACTCTTGTTACTTGATGAAAAGGACAGACCAATTTGTTGTCTTTAATTGAAGAAAACCTTCTTTCTTGTCTGTTCATTAGTTAGACCAAAAAAAGCAGAATTATCTTTTGATAAGCTATACTTAAAATTATGGTTGTTAATCAGGTATATACCAGTTATACTTGAGATAGAAAAATAACGAGGGGGGATAGAGATGACTTCATCTTTACCAATATATTTACAAATTCATGATAAAATAAAAGAAGATATTGAAAAAGGTCATTGGGCGATTGGCGACCGTCTACCATCGGAACGAGAGCTGGCTGTGCAGTTTAAGGTCAGTCGAATGACCTTGCGCCAAGCAATACAGACGCTCGCGGATGAAGGGATTCTTGAAAGAAAGATTGGTTCAGGAACCTATGTTGCCCGCCAAAAGGTGCAGGAAAGAATGATTGGGACAACTAGTTTTACAGAAATAATGCTTTCTCAAAACCGGGTACCTTCGAGTAAAACAGTTTCCTATTTTATTGCTAAACCAAGCTCCAGTGAATTAGAAAAACTACAATTAAGTGAAGATGATTCTATTTTGAAAATGGAGCGGATTCGTTATGCGGATGATGTCCCTATTTGTTTTGAGGTAGCCAGTATCCCTTATTCACTTGTAGAAAAGTATAGTAAATCGGAAATCAGCATGTCTCTTTATAAAACGCTAGAGGAAAAAGGCGGCTACAAAATTGGACAAGCAAATCAGACAATTTCAGCAATGCTTGCATCTGAGCAAATTGCCGAGTATTTGGACATGAAACGTGGAGCAGCAATCCTTAGACTACGTCAAATATCCTATTTGGAGGATGGTCGTCCGTTTGAGTACGTACGAACACAATACGCTGGTAATCGATTTGAATTTTACTTAGAAAAATAGAGGAGGAAGAACGATGAGAATTAGATATCCCTGCTAAATTGTAAAGGAAAATAGAATACGAGGCCCGCCGAATAGATAGATTTAAAATGAATGTATAAATCTAAACTATTTGGAGGAACTTACTATGAATTTATCATTAAGACCATTTACAGACGAAGATATTTGTTTATTTGAAAGCTGGATGAAAAAAGAGCATGTGGCACGTTGGTATCACGACCCTGAAGACTGGCTACTGGAAGTTAGAGAGCGGCGGGAAGCTTTTAGCTTTCTACACCACTTTATTGTTGAGCACAATGACCAGCCAATCGGCTTTTGTCAGTATTATCAATTTTCAGAGAGTGGTGAAACATGGCACGGGTCTGAACAACTGGAAGGCACCTTCAGCATTGATTATATGATTGGAGAAGACGCGTATTTAGGTAGAGGGATTGGTAAACAAATCGTTGTTCTACTAACCGATACTGTATTTCAATCGGAAAATGCCGAACGGATTATTGTTCAGCCGGAACCTGAAAATTTAGGCTCATGTGGTGTTTTGCTAGCTAACGGCTACACATTCGATAAAACGAATGAACTTTACAAAAAAATCAGTAGTTGATTATTATTTCAAAAAACATTTATAGTTAAAGATAAATACTTTGGGAAAAAAGTTCATAAAAGTATTTATCTGCTAAAGACTGAAAAAAACTGTGACATTTTATGTCACAGTTTTTTTACGGGAATCTCATGATAACTGGTTGTTCCTTCGATGTACGAAAATTGTCCATTTAAAATATCAGTAACTTCCGCAATAAATTGTTTAGTTAAATGCTCATCCACTAGACAAATAACTGAAATTTTCTCACTGAATTGAGTATCCTTTACTGTGTAACTGCTGGCTTCCAAAAAATTCTGTAGTTTTCCATGCTGCGGGTAGGCGATATCCAAAATAATTTCCTGTTGAAGCTTACCTTCAACAATACCAATCTCATTTGTTGCTTGAGAGACAGCATGACTATAAGCCCGAATCAGTCCACCCGCCCCTAGCTTCGTTCCGCCAAAATACCTGGTGACAACAGCTGCTACGTTAATCAGCTCCTGTTTTTTCAAAACCTCCAGCATAGGAATACCAGCTGTTCCGCTAGGCTCTCCATCATCACTACTGCGCTGAATCTCTCCTTGATCTCCTAGAATAAATGCGCTGCAGTTATGATTTGCCTTCCAATGTTCTTTTTTTATTCCAGCGATAAATGCTTTCGCCTCTTCTTCTGTTGAAACACGCTTTAAAAAACAAATAAAGCGTGATTTTTTTATCTCTAATTCACTCTGACCATCCTGACGGATGGTAAAATAATGATCAATCATGGGCTCTTCCTTTTCATTTAGGTAATACTATAAGTATAGGTAAAAAAAACAGGTTAGGCAACTAGAAACCGCTTGAAAAATAAGTTCAAGTGGTTGAATCTTCAATGATTTGTGAGATAATATTAAAAAGGAGGGATCAAATGGCAAAAGAGCGATCAAAGAAATATGATCATGTGACACAGTATTTGAAAGAAAACGGTGGTTCACAGGTGACTTTGACTTTCACTCAGTTTGATGAGTTGCTTTTTCCGTACTCTGGTCTCCCTAAAACAGCTCGTAAAGATTCTGACTGGTGGGCAAATGATTATAAACATCCTGAAAAAGGCGCTTATGGCTGGCTAAATGCAAGCTATCAAGTTGCTCAGGTTAATTTAGAGAAAGAATATGTTGTTTTTAATAAGTTATTAAAATCAAAATGGCTTATTTAGTATAGTGCAGAAACTGAAAAATTAATTAAAAAAGCTCGAAACCGTTTACAAACAGTTTTGAGCTTTTTTTTAATTGATACTTTATTCTTTTGCGAATATTCTTTTTGGAGGGATAACGAATGAATGAACTGACCGGAAGAAGAGTTATGAAGAAGGAACTTACAGCAATCGAAGAATTTTCCAAGGCTATTCAACTACCTGCAATGGAAATAACCCATAAAAGAGTCAGTTGTTGCCGTTGTGGAAGCATACATGAAAAATCAGCTGTCCATTTAAGTAGTGAGATATTTTTCTGTCCGTCATGTATTCAAATGGGAAGAGTAGACAGCACAGAAGTTTTTTATCATTTGCCTGAGCCTGAAACAGAGTCGAGGAAAGTGGTCTTTTCATGGAACGGAACATTGACTGACGGGCAGAAAGTCGTTTCAGATGAGTTACGTCATCTTACTGAAATCAAGAAAAATGGTATGGTGTGGGCAGTGACAGGGGCAGGCAAGACAGAAATGCTGTTTGAAACGCTCCATGCCTTATTAGAAAAAGACAGTCGGATTTGTATCGCTTCTCCTAGAGTTGACGTCTGTCTAGAGCTTTTTCCACGAATTAAAGCGGTGTTTCCTTTTGAAGATATTTTGCTTTTACATGGAAAAGTGGAAGAACTTTATCGTTATACAAAGCTGGTTGTTTGTACAACACATCAGTTGTTGAGGTTTTATCAAGCTTTTGATTTACTAATAATTGATGAGGTGGATGCCTTTCCTTATATAGATGAAGAAATACTTCATAGAGGCGCACAGAATGCTCTGAAAGAGGAGGGCAGCCTTGTCTATCTGACGGCAACACCGACAAAGAAGCTCTTAAATGAGATGGGGAAAGGTCAGCTAGCTACAATCGTTTTACCAGCTAGATATCATCGAAGGGTACTACCTGTTCCAATAGTCAAAAGGTGTGCGGGCTGGTATAAACAAATTAAAAAAGGCTTCATTCCTAAAGAATTAAAAGAAATGATTCGGTTATTAGTAGCTCAAAATAACATCTTGTTGTTTTGTCCAAGCATTAAAATACTGGAAATGCTTTATCCTATAATAAATAAAGAGATGAAGGACCTTGCAATAGAGGCCGTCCATTCCAAAGATGAAAAACGGTTAGAAAAGGTTCAGGGGATGAGAGCCCAAAAATTCCGTTTGTTTCTGACGACGACTATCTTGGAACGTGGAGTAACGTTCGAGCGGGTGTCTGTAATTGTTCTGGGAGCAGAACGTCCGGTATTTACAGAATCTGTATTAGTCCAAATTGCTGGAAGAGTTGATCGCAAGGCAGAATTCACCAATGCAAAAGTCTATTTTTTATGTGACGGACAGACCAAAGCAGTTAAAACTAGTATTTATCAAATTAAAAAGATGAATCAGTTGGCTAGAAAACGAGGGTTGATAGATGAACTGTTTGTACTGTAACCAGAAAATTGTTAAGCTACTTCCAATCCCGGAGCTTTTATTGCTTCGTTCTATTCATGCTAACGAACTATGTAATGAATGTCTCAGTAATTTTCGACTGATTGAAAAAGGAGCAAACTGTCCAGGCTGTTGTCGAGAGCAGCAAGAGACCAGTCACTGTGATGACTGTCGCTTGTGGCAACAAAAATACCCAGACTACAAGTTTCAGCATACCGCATTGTTTCATTACAATAAAGAAATGAAGCATTGGTTTGAAGAATATAAGTTTAAAGGAAATTATCAGTTGCGCTTCAGCTTTTCAAAAGAAATTAGTGGGTATCTAAAAAATAAAAATGATTATCTGATTGTTCCAATTCCATTATCGGAACAACGGTTGAAGGAAAGAAGGTTCAATCAAGTAGAAGGACTCTTAACAGGAGCAGGAATTTCATATTCTCCGCTTTTATTAAGAAATAATGAAGAAAGACCTCAGGCACAAAAAAACAGGGAAGAGCGGTTAGCAGGACAGCAGCCTTTCTGTATTAACGCAGAGAATAAGCAGCAGTTTAAAAAAAGAAGTGTTATTTTAGTTGATGATATATATACGACAGGGAGAACACTTTTCTTTGCGGCTGAATTATTTTTGGAATATCCGGTTGAAAAAATTGAAACTTTTTCTTTAGCTCGCTAATTTGAAATATTTGAACGAAATTTGAGTAGTAATTTTGTTGGCAAATATCCAAATGTTAGCTATAATGGAAGTAAGAAGAGGGAGCGGAAGAGTGGTCCTTTTAGTTCCCTCTTTAGTGGTAGATGAAAGGGGCAATTGTTATGTTTAGATATAATGTGCGCGGAGAAAACATCGAAGTAACAGAAGCGATTCGTGATTATGTAGAGAAAAAAGTTAAAAAACTGGAGAGATACTTCAGCGATGCACCTGAAGCAACAGTTTATGTTAATTTGAAAGTTTATACTGAAAAAACTGCAAAAGTTGAAGTGACGATTCCACTTCCATATTTAGTATTGAGAGCGGAAGAAACGTCTCCAGATCTTTATGCAAGTATTGATTTAGTTGTAGATAAATTAGAACGTCAAATTCGTAAATTTAAAACAAAAATCAATCGTAAATCACGTGAAACTGGCTTAGGCAATACACAGCCAGCAACTTTCTTCACAGAAGATGACAATTCAGAAGAAACATCTGAACTTGATATCGTACGTACAAAGCGTTTATCACTGAAACCAATGGACAGCGAAGAAGCAGTTCTGCAAATGAACATGCTGGGACATAATTTCTTTATCTTTGAAGATTCTGAAACTAATGGAACAAGCATCGTATACCGTCGTAAAGATGGTAAATACGGCTTAATCGAAACAGACTAAGTAACTGCTGTTTCATTCTTAAACAAGTAGAACAGTCGGCTGGAGTAAAGCAGGTGCTTTTCTCCAGCTTTTATTGTGAGTACATACAAATATTTAAGTAATTCTTAGGATAAGTTATTTCCTTTCTTATGAAGTAATGATAAAATAAGAAGGATGATTGTACATTTCAGGTAAAATGATTGTGTGATTTGTAGAAAAATAAATAGAGTTAATTGAAAGGAACACTTGAAAAATGGCAAATTTTCTTAGAAAGATGATTGAAAACGATAAAAAGGAACTAAAACGTCTCGAAGGGATTGCAGACCAGGTTGATAGCTTTGCTTCAGCAATGGAACAATTAAGTGATGATGAACTTCGCGGCAAAACAGATGAGCTGAAAGGACGCTATCAAAAAGGCGAAACCTTAGATCAACTGCTGCCTGAAGCGTTCGCTGTAGTTCGTGAAGGTGCAAAGCGGGTATTAGGTTTATATCCTTACCGTGTTCAGCTTATGGGGGGGATTGTTCTTCACGATGGCAACATCCCTGAGATGAGAACAGGGGAAGGGAAAACCTTGACAGCTACAATGCCGGTATATTTGAATGCTTTATCCGGTGAAGGTGTCCATGTGGTAACAGTCAATGAATATTTGGCAACTCGTGATTCAAGTGAAATGGGAGAGTTGTACAATTTCCTTGGATTGAGTGTTGGTCTGAATATCAACTCAAAAACAGCAGAAGAAAAGCGTGCGGCATATAATGCGGATATCACATATAGCACAAATAATGAACTAGGTTTTGATTATCTGAGAGACAATATGGTTGTTTACCGTAATCAAATGGTACAGCGTCCGCTGAACTATGCAATTGTTGATGAAGTGGACTCTATTTTAGTTGATGAAGCTCGTACTCCATTAATCATTTCAGGACAGGCTGAAAAGTCTACTGCTCTGTATACACGTACAGATTTAGTTGTGAAAAAACTGAAAGAAGAAGAAGATTTCAAAATCGACGTTCAGTCTAAAACGATTAGTCTTACCGAAGCAGGTATGGAAAAAGTTGAAGAAGCTTTTGGTTTGGATAACCTTTACGAAATTGAAAACACAGCATTGACGCATCATATGGAGCAGGCTTTGCGTGCAAACTTCATCATGATTCGTGACTTCGACTACGTTGTACAGGATGGAAAAGTTCTTATTGTCGACCAATTTACTGGGCGTATTATGGATGGACGCCGTTATTCTGATGGTTTGCATCAGGCGATTGAGGCAAAAGAAGGCGTTGAAATTGAAGACGAAACAAAAACAATGGCAACTATTACCTTCCAGAACTACTTCCGTATGTATAAAAAATTGTCTGGGATGACCGGTACAGCGAAAACAGAAGAAGAAGAGTTCCGTGAAATTTACAATATGCAGGTTATTCAAATTCCTACAAATAAACCAATCGTTCGTGATGATCGTGCGGACTTACTTTATCCTACACTGGATACAAAGTTTAAAGCAGTTGTACAGGATATCAAGGAACGCTACCATAATGGTCAGCCTATCCTGGTAGGGACAGTAGCGGTTGAAACTTCTGAGCTGTTGTCTAACATGTTAAATGAAGAAAAAATTCCGCATGAAGTATTGAATGCTAAAAATCACTTTAAAGAAGCAGAAATCATCATGAATGCTGGTCAAAAGGGTGCGGTTACGATAGCAACCAACATGGCTGGTCGTGGTACGGATATTAAACTTGGCTTGGGCGTTGTCGAATTAGGCGGCTTGGCCGTTATTGGTACAGAACGGCACGAGTCTCGTCGTATAGATAATCAGCTTCGCGGACGTTCCGGTCGTCAGGGAGATCCAGGGATTTCACAATTTTATCTTTCTTTGGAAGATGATTTGATGAAACGTTTTGGTTCAGAACGAATTAAAGCTTTCCTTGATCGCATGAAGATCGAAGACGAGGATGCTGTTATTCAAAGTAAAATGCTGACTAGACAAGTTGAATCTGCTCAGAAACGAGTGGAAGGAAACAACTATGATACTCGAAAGAACGTTTTACAATATGACGACGTGATGCGTGAGCAGCGTGAAGTCATCTATGCGCAGCGTCAGGAAGTCATCATGGAAGAAAATGACTTAACAGATGTATTGATGAATATGGTAAAACGGACAATCAGCCGGGTTGTTGACAGTCATACTCAATTAGAAAAAGAAAACTGGAATCTGGAAGGAATCGTAGATTTTGCCGGATCAGCTGTCCTGCATGAAGATGCTATTTCTATTGAGGATATCAAAGGGAAAACACCAGAAGAGATTAAAGATTACTTATATAATGCTGCAAAAGAAATCTATGAAACAAAAGCAGCACAACTAAGTGGTCCTGAGCAAATGCTTGAATTCCAAAAGGTTGTTATTTTGAGAGTGGTTGATACAAAATGGACTGACCATATTGATGCAATGGATCAGCTACGCCAATCTGTGGGCTTACGTGCCTATGGTCAAAATAATCCTTTGGTTGAGTATCAAACAGAAGGTTATCAAATGTTTGAGGACATGGTTGGAGCCATTGAATTTGAAGTTACCCGTCTATTTATGAAATCGGAACTTCGTCAAAATGTTCAACGGGAGCAGGTCGCCCAAGGTGAAGCAACTCATCCAGGTGAAACTCCAGAAGAACAAAGTAATACTTCTGGGAAGAAGAAACCTGTTCAGGTACAAAAAGTGGGAAGAAATGACCCATGTCCGTGCGGCAGCGGCAAGAAATTCAAAAACTGTCACGGAAAAAATGCCTAAATAAAAGCGAAGGCGGGGCTTGTCCCTGCCTTTACTTGTTGTTTTGACGAGAACAGCAGTCTAAAAAAGTTTTAAGAGCAGTGTAAATAATGGAAAACACGTTGCATTTCCGGAAGGATTTGTGTAAGTTACTTTGTACTGGTAAAATGAGTAAATAATCATTTTACTAGATAGAAGTTTAAGGAGTAAATTGCTAACATTGATTTAAAGGAAAGGAAGTTTTAAGATAGATGGAAAATGCAGAAATTCGTCATTCATTAGATGATATGAATGAAAAAATAAGTAGTTTTAGGGGGTCTCTTTGACTTAGACCAGCTGGAAGAGGATATTGCAGAGGCTGAACATCGAATGGCAGAGCCTGGTTTCTGGGATAACACCGAAGAAGCACAGAAGTTGATCAATGAAACAAATGTCTATAAAGAAAAGTTTCAGCAGTTTAATCAGCTTGCGGAAGAGCTGGAGGAGCTGGAAGTGATGAATGAGCTTCAACAGGAAGAATACGACCAAGAGATTCATGAGGAACTAGTTGACAGAATCCAGCAATTGACTGAAAAATTGTCGATTTATGAGCTTTCCCTACTATTAAATGAGCCGTATGATAAGAACAATGCTATCATTGAACTACATCCGGGGGCTGGCGGAACCGAGTCTCAGGATTGGGGCAGCATGCTGTTAAGGATGTATACGCGCTGGGCAGAAAGTCATGGATTTCAAGTGGAAACATTGGATTATCTTGCTGGAGATGAAGCCGGTATAAAAAGTGTAACACTGGAAATTAAAGGATATAACGCTTATGGCTATCTCAAATCTGAAAAAGGCGTCCATCGTTTAGTTCGTATCTCACCTTTCGATTCTGCTAAACGAAGACATACTTCTTTTTGTTCGGTAGATGTAATGCCAGAGCTGGATGATACAGTAGAAGTAGCGATTAATTCTGATGATTTGAAAATTGATACCTATCGTGCAAGCGGTGCCGGCGGTCAGCATATTAATAAAACAGAATCTGCGGTCAGAATTACTCATATCCCGACAGGAACGGTTGTAGCAAGTCAGGCGCAACGTTCACAGCTAAAAAATAGGGAACAGGCAATGTCTATGCTGAAAGCGAAGCTTTATCAGCTGGAACTGGAGAAAAAGGCGCAGGAAGCAGCAAATCTGCGTGGCGAACAGCTGGAAATCGGTTGGGGTTCACAAATTCGTTCATATGTTTTTCATCCGTACTCGATGGTCAAAGACCACCGGACTAATTTTGAAACAGGAAATGTACAGGCAGTCATGGATGGAGATCTTGACGGATTTATCGATGCTTATTTAAAAATGCAAATCAGCTAAGCTCTTTACTGAAATGAAATATAACTGTAAAGTGTTGAAAGAGGATTGAAATAAATTAATGTTATAATAAGCAGTGATTTTATTATGGAGATGGAGAGAAAACATCATGATTGAAATGAAAGATGTAATGAAAAAGTATTCTAATGGTACAACTGCTATTAGAAATCTTTCAATAGAAATAAAACCAGGTGAGTTTGTATATGTTGTAGGTCCATCTGGTGCAGGAAAGTCTACATTTATCAAGTTGATGTACCGCGAAGAAAAAGCAACAAAGGGACGCCTAAAGGTAGCCGGTCACGATCTGATTAGAATTAAGAACAATGAAGTTCCTTATCTGAGAAGAGAAATCGGGATTGTCTTTCAGGATTATAAACTGTTAAGCAAAAAGACTGTTTATGAAAATGTTGCCTATGCTATGCAGGTAATTGGAAGAAAACCTCGTGAAGTTAAGAAACGCGTTATGGAAGTATTGGATCTTGTAGGATTGAAGCACAAAGTACGGGTATTTCCAAGTGAGCTTTCCGGTGGGGAGCAACAGCGTGTATCAATCGCACGGGCAATCGTAAATATGCCTAAAGTTCTGATTGCTGATGAACCAACTGGTAACCTTGATCCCGAAAATTCCTGGGAGATTATGAAGTTATTGGATCGTATTAATGCTCAGGGAACTACGGTTGTGATGGCAACACATAACAGTACGATTGTAAATACCATCCGTCATCGGGTAATTGCGATAGAGAACGGACGGATTATTCGAGATCAAGCGGAAGGGGATTACGGCTACGATGATTAGAACATTTTTTACTCATTTACTTGAGAGTATTAAAAGTTTGAAGCGAAACGGCTGGATGACGATAGCTTCAACAAGTGCCGTGACAATCACATTAATACTTGTAGGTATTTTTATGGCAGTGATTTTCAATGCAACGAAATTGGCAAAGGATATTTCTGAAAACGTAACAGTTTCAGTTTTTGTTGATATTGGTACAACAGCAGAGGAAATGCAGGCATTAGAAGGCGAATTAGGCAAAATTCCAAATGTCGAAAGTATTTCATACTCTAATAAAGATCAGCAGCTTAAAAAAATTCAAGATCAAATGGGGGATGCCTGGAATCTTTTTGAAGGAGACAGCAACCCGCTATACGATGTGTATTATTTAAGTGCAAAACAACCAGAACAAACAAAGAAAATCTCTGAAGAAGCTGGTAAGCTGGCAAATGTATTTAAAGCCGATTATGGCGGATTGTCTTCTGATAAGATTTTCCAATTAGCTAAAACCGTTCAGACTTGGGGACTTGCTGCGGCAGGTTTACTACTATTCGTAGCAGTGTTTCTAATTTCAAATACGATTCGAATTACTATTTTGTCAAGACAACGTGAGATTCAAATCATGCGTTTAGTTGGGGCGAAAAATGGATATATCCGCTGGCCTTTCTTCTTGGAAGGTGCCTGGATCGGTCTGTTGGGAGCTATTATTCCAATGGTCCTTCTGACTTTTGGTTATCATCAGGCATTTAAAGTTCTGAATCTGCAGCTGCTGCGTTCAAACTATTCAATGTTGAAGCCAGAAGAATTCCTGTGGCAGTTGAATTTACTGATGATTGGTGTAGGAGTTGTTATCGGCTCTGTAGGTTCAGTAATATCTATGCGCCGATTCTTGAAGATATAAAAGCTTAAGAGAATGAAATGATTTGTTTGAAAAATCATTTCATTCTCTTTTTTCTTTACTTCTCATGACAAGTTAGATATCCTTACTAGTGTGGGAAAGCGTAGTTAGAGGTGAATGTATGAATTTTTTTATTGATAATTTCTTTGTAATTATTTTTATTGCTAATATTTTGCTCTCGCTGGTTATTGTTTTTCGTGAGAGACGGGAAACAGCTCAAACTTGGGCCTGGCTATTGGTTCTTTTCTTTGTCCCTATTGTGGGATTCGTTTTATATATCTTTCTTGGACGGGGAATATCTAAAGATAAAATCTTTGACATGAAGATGCAGGCCAAAATTGGTATGAACGCCGAAATCGAAAATGAAAAGAATGCCTTGAGGAGAGGGCTGTTTCCTCATCCGCCAACTGGCGAAGTAAAGCCCAAACAGTTGATTTATATGCTGACGATTTTTGAAAGCTCCATGTATACAACGAATAACGATATTATTTTATATACAGATGGACGTGAAAAATTTGATGCACTGATTGAAGATATTCGTCGGGCGAAGGACCATATCCATATGGAGTACTATATTTATCGTGCGGATACCCTTGGGAAAGAGGTTCGGGAAGAACTGATTAATGCTGCAAAACGTGGAGTAAAGGTTCGCGTACTTCTGGATGCATGGGGTTCCACCCAAGTGAATATGAAGTTTTTTGAAAGGTTGACAAATGAAGGCGGAGAGGTTGCATTTTTCTTTCCATTGTTTGTACCTTATTTAAACCCCCGCATCAATTATCGAAATCATCGAAAAATTGTTGTGATTGATGGGATGGTAGGTTATACTGGCGGTTTTAATGTGGGGGATGAATATTTAGGTAATGTCGCCAAATTTGGTTATTGGCGGGATAATCACCTGCGTATTTGCGGCGATGCAGTTTATAGTATGCAGAACCGGTTTTTAATGGACTGGAACTCTCAACACCCAGAAGAATTAAGCTATCGGGAACAATATTTCCCGGCAATTACTTCTGTAGGTAAAAAGGCTGTTCAGATTGTGACCAGCGGTCCTGATTCTGAACATGAACAGATTAAAATGACGTATTTGAAAATGATTTCTTTAGCTAAGAAGGAAATTTTAATTCAGACACCTTATTATATTCCAGATGAATCTATTCATGAGGCCCTTAAGCTGGCACTTCTTTCTGGTGTTAATGTAAGAATCCAAATTCCTAATAAGCCGGATCATATGCTGGTTTATTGGGCAACGTATTCTTTTGCAGCAGAGCTGCTGGAGTATGGAGCGATTATCGAAACCTATGAAAATGGCTTTATACATGCCAAAACGGTTATTATTGACGGCGGCATCGTTTCAGTAGGATCTGCTAATATTGATGTTCGTTCATTTAGACTGGACTTTGAGATTAACACAATCATTTATGATCAGGAGTTTTCTGAAAAAGTTAGAGATTCTTTTTACGAAGATTCTCAGGTGTCAGAGCTGTTAACACAGGAAAAGTACAATGCGAGAGGTTTTATTATTAAACTTAAAGAGGGGCTGGCACGCTTAATCTCACCATTGCTATAAGGTAAAACAGAATAAAAATATAAAACTTCAATTGAGCAAACTAGGCTTGATTGAAGTTTTTTGTTATTTTATTACTCAAAAGAACTGAATGAAAGGAAATTTTAAGTAATTTGATTTTCATTGTTAATTCTTAATGTTAAAATAAACTGATTGAATGGATTTGGAGGTTTACGAGGAAATGAAAAAGAAATTATTCATTATTTTTAGTTTAATAAGTATGCTTGCTCTTTCAGGGTGTGCCAGCTGGATTGATCGGGGAGAATCTATTACTGCAGTTGGTTCCTCTGCGCTTCAGCCTTTAGTTGAAACGGCTAGTGAGGCCTTCCAGAGTGAAAATCCCGGGAAGTTTATTAATGTCCAAGGGGGCGGAAGCGGCACGGGTTTGAGTCAGGTACAGGCTGGAGCTGTTGAAATTGGAAATTCTGATTTGTTCGCTGAGGAAAAGAAAGGTATTGAAGCGAATAAACTGGTCGATCACAAAGTTGCGGTTGCAGGAATCACACCAATTATTAATAAAAATGTGGGTGTGACGGATATCTCTATAGAAAACTTGAGAAAAATCTTTTTAGGAGAGATAAAAAACTGGAAAGAGCTAGGCGGTAAAGATATCAGCATTGTTATTCTGAATAGAGCAGCCGGCAGCGGTACTCGGGCAACCTTTGAAAAATGGGTTTTGGATGGTAAAACAGCTGTCCGCGCACAGGAGCAGGATTCCAGCGGCATGGTACGGTCTATCGTTTCAGATACACCAGGTGCTATTAGCTATACAGCTTTTTCCTACGTCAATGATGAAGTGGCAACTTTGAAAGTTGATGGTGTGGATCCAACTGATGATAATGTAGCAACGAATGAATGGAAAATTTGGTCCTATGAGCATATGTATACTTTAGGTGAACCAAAAGAATTAACGAAAGAGTTTCTCGATTTTATGCTGTCCGATGAGGTGCAGGAAGGAATAATTGAAGACTTAGGTTATATTCCTGTTTCAAAAATGAAAGTGGAACGGGATTGGGAAGGAAATCTGATTGATTAATCACCTTTACACAAAATTTACAAACTTAACACAAGATTTACATGTTATTAAACGCAAATTGAAATTCAAAGCGTACACTTGAAAATATCTTATGTATTGCTCAAGGAGGAGTTATTTTTGGAAGATGTGCAAAAGCAGTTACTGACAAAATCAAAACGGGCAAAAATGGAGCAGCGGGGAAAGCTACTTAGCTTCTTTTGTATTGCGCTCATCGTATTGGTTGTCCTTTCCATTTTTTACTTTGTGGCAAGTAAAGGATTGGCTACATTCTTTACTGATAAAATAAATATATTTGATTTTCTTTTTGGAACAAACTGGAATCCAAGTGAGGTTGGTTCGAACGGTAAACCGATGGTAGGAGCCTTGCCAATGATTACCGGATCGTTCGTTGTTACATTTCTGTCAGCAATTGTGGCAACACCGTTTGCAATCGGTGCCGCTGTTTTTATGACAGAAATCTCCCCAAAAAAAGGGTCAAAAATCCTACAGCCGGTAATTGAGCTGTTGGTGGGAATTCCATCAGTTGTTTATGGATTTATTGGTTTAACAGTGATTGTTCCTTTTGTTCGTTCAATTTTTGGTGGGACTGGGTTTGGTATTTTGGCAGGAACCTTCGTGCTGTTTGTCATGATTTTACCAACGGTGACGACAATGACTGTCGATGCACTGAAAGCTGTTCCAAGACACTACAGAGAAGCTTCACTGGCTCTAGGAGCAACCCGCTGGCAGACAATCTATAAAGTTGTGTTGCGGGCAGCGGTTCCGGGTATATTGACAGCGGTCGTCTTTGGAATGGCAAGAGCGTTTGGTGAAGCCTTAGCGATTCAGATGGTTATCGGAAATGCAGCTGTAATGCCAAACGGCCTGACAACACCGGCTTCAACTTTAACAAGTATACTAACAATGGGAATCGGCAATACAATCATGGGAACCGTAGAAAATAACGTTCTTTGGTCGCTTGCCTTGATTCTGCTATTGATGTCTTTATTGTTCAATATTGTGATTCGGATTATAGGTAGAAAAGGAGTGTTGAAATAATGAATGCCAAAAAAGCCGATAAGACAGCTACTGCTGTTTTATACACTGTTTCAGGAGTCATCGTCTTTATTCTGGCCGCGCTGCTCCTTTATATTCTGGTACGGGGAATCCCTCACATTTCTTGGAATTTCCTGACTAAGCCGTCAAAAGCTTATCAAGCTGGCGGAGGAATTGGTATTCAGCTGTTTAACTCTATTTACCTGCTGTTAATCACAATGATTATTAGTTTGCCGATTTCTTTGGGAGCAGGAATTTATCTATCTGAATATGCTAGAAAAAACTGGCTGACTGATGTTATTCGTACCTCCATCGAAATCTTAAGCTCACTGCCCTCCGTAGTTGTCGGTCTGTTCGGCTTTCTGATTTTTGTTGTGCAGATTGGCTATGGCTTTTCTATTATCTCTGGAGCATTGGCATTGACGTTCTTTAATCTTCCATTGTTGACTAGAAATGTAGAGGAATCTTTAAAAGCTGTTCATTATACACAGAGGGAAGCCGGACTTGCCTTAGGTCTTTCCCGATGGGAAACAGTTAAAAAAGTAATTATTCCAGAAGCAATGCCGGGTATTTTGACAGGAGTTATTCTAAGCTCAGGTCGAATTTTTGGCGAAGCGGCAGCACTGATTTACACAGCTGGACAAAGTGCTCCAGCGTTGGATTTCAGTAACTGGAATCCGCTAAGCGTCTCCAGTCCTATCAGTATTTTCAGACAAGCAGAAACTCTGGCTGTTCACATCTGGAAAGTAAATACTGAAGGAACGATGCCGGATGGACCTGCGGTTTCTGCTGGGGCATCGGCAGTCTTGATTATCGTAGTTCTATTATTTAACTTCGGTGCTCGTTTTATAGGGAATAAACTACACAAGCGATTGACATCAGCCTAATGTTAGGAGTAGACAAATGAAAGAATATAATTGGAACGATACAAATATTATGCAGATGGATCCAGAGAAAACGCCTGTTGCACTGCATACAGAGGACCTTCATGTATGGTATGGAGATAACGAAGCAATTAAAGGCGTAGATCTTCAATTTGAAAAAAGCAAAATTACCGCACTGATTGGACCGTCAGGATGCGGGAAATCCACCTATCTACGATCTCTGAATCGAATGAACGATGGAATTGCCAATACAAAGATTACCGGTAAGATTATGTATAAAGGCGTTGACGTGAATAGTAAAGCTGTTGATGTTTACGAAATGCGTAAGCGAATTGGCATGGTTTTTCAACGGCCAAATCCTTTTAGTAAGTCTATTTATGAGAATATCACCTTTGCATTGAAACAGCATGGGGAAAAAGATAAGCATAAATTGGATGAGCTTGTAGAAACAAGTTTGAAGCAGGCGGCGTTATGGGATCAGGTAAAGGATAATCTTTCTAAAAGTGCTTTAGCTTTATCGGGAGGTCAGCAGCAGCGTCTGTGTATTGCTAGAGCAATTGCTATGAAGCCTGATATTTTATTGCTGGATGAGCCTGCCAGTGCTTTGGACCCAATCTCAACTGGGACTGTAGAGGAAACATTAGTGAGCTTGAAAGATGACTACACAATTATCATTGTAACCCATAATATGCAGCAGGCTGCTCGTATCAGTGACCAGACCGCTTTCTTCTATTTGGGTAAAGTTATTGAGTACGATGAAACACGGAAAATCTTTACAAGACCAAAAATACAAGCAACGGAAGACTATGTTTCCGGGCATTTTGGTTAGGAGGAAAACGATGACACAAGAAATTATTTCTTCAAAGGATCTGCATCTATATTATGGAAAAAAAGAAGCGTTAAAGGGAATTGATCTCTCAATCAATCAAGGAGAAATTACGGCTATGATTGGACCTTCAGGTTGTGGTAAATCTACGTATCTTCGTTCTCTTAATCGGATGAATGATCTGATACCTGGAGTAACAATCACCGGTAGTGTGATGTATAAAGGCAAAGATATCTACGGACCGAAAACCGATACAGTGGAACTGCGTAAAGAAATCGGCATGGTTTTTCAGCAGCCCAATCCGTTTCCTTTTTCCGTGTATGAAAATGTGATTTACGGCTTACGCTTGAAAGGTGAGAAAGATAAGCAGATATTGGACGAAGTAGTAGAAAGCAGTTTGAAAGCAGCTTCTGTCTGGGAGGATGTAAAGGATAAACTCCACAAGAGTGCGTTATCTCTTTCCGGCGGTCAGCAGCAGCGGGTTTGTATTGCCCGCGTGTTGGCAGTTAATCCGGAAATTATTTTGCTGGATGAACCAACGAGCGCGCTGGATCCAATTTCAAGCGGAAAAATAGAAAACATGTTGCTCACACTGAAAGAAAAATATACAATGATTATGGTGACTCATAATATGTCTCAAGCATCCCGTATCTCAGATAAAACAGCGTTCTTTCTACAAGGAGAGCTGATTGAGTTTAACGATACAAAGAAAATCTTTTTAAATCCGAAAAGACAAGAGACAGAGGATTATATTTCAGGGAAGTTCGGATAATACAATTTTTAGGAGGAATGCACATGTTGCGTAGTCAGTTTGAAGAAGAACTGCTTAATCTGCATAATCAGTTTTACGAAATGGGTATGATGGTAAGCAATGCTGTCCATAAATCGGTTCGTGCCTATATTGATCATGATAAGCAAATTGCTCAAGGAGTGATTGATTATGATGCTGAAATCAACGAAATGGAAGTAAAGCTTGAGAAGAAAAGCTTTGAAATGATTGCCTTGCAGCAACCGGTAACCACTGATTTGCGGATGATTATTACGGTAATGAAGGCCAGCTCAGATTTGGAAAGAATGGCAGACCACGCGGTATCTATTGCAAAATCAGCGATTCGTTTGAAAGGTGAAACAAGAATTCCGGAGATTGAAAAAGAGATTTCCGATATGTCTGATTATGTGAAGAAAATGGTAGACAATGTCCTTGTTGCCTATGTAAAGACTGATCAAAAGGATGCGCGAATGATTGCTAAGATGGATGATCGAGTGAACGAATACTTCAATAGTATCTATAAAAACTCGATCAACAGTATGAAGGCTGATCCTGAAACGGTTATCAGCGGTACAGATTACCTTCATGTAGCAACTTATTTAGAACGAATCGGCGATTATGTTACAAATATTTGTGAATGGATTGTTTATCTGGCTACTGGAAAAATCACAGAGCTGAATACGAATCATGATGAATAATTAAAGTATGACAAAGAAATACAAAAGCATCATAGTTGTTTGTTAATCGATTCTTTTCGGAGGCTTTACAAAGGCTAATGGACATAGTTTCCGTATTTACGAAAATACTATCCTGCTGATTATACAAATTTTAGTGAAAGAAAGGTTTGGGCGTTTAACTATGTCCCAACCTTTTCTTTTTTAAGCAATATAATATAGAAGTAACTTTACTGATAAAGTAAATACAGACGGAATAGACTGCTGTTGCAGAAACGCAGCGGAGATGATTAGCATCTTCTTTTTGATGTATAGGGATTCGTATTTTAGAGATAAGAAAACTTCTGAGATTTATCTTTGACTAAAGAGAAAAAAGTTGATGAATCTGTGAAGAATCTCTATAATTAAACTGAAAAAAAGAAGAACATTTCTGATATTTATCGTGCTGTCCTTGAGATGGAGCGAAAATTCATCCTTAAGTCCTATGACAAAGAATGAAAAAGAAGGCATAATAAGACATGTAAGGAAGACACCTTAGGGTGAAAAATTTGCTAAGGAGGCAATTTCCATGAAAGAAAGAGAAAGAGTATTGGATTTAGTTAAAAAAGGAATCCTGTCATCCGAGGAAGCCTTGGTCCTATTAGAAAATCTGGCAACTGAAAAAGATGAAAAACAAATCAAAAAGGCTGCCGATGAAGTAGATGTAACAACGACAACTGTTGATTCAAAGGAAAGCGATTCGGTCGCTGATTTAGTAAACGACTTAGAAAACAAAGCAGAATCTGCTGACAAGGAAATTGAGGATGCGGTTGAGTCCTTTGAAGAAAAGGCGAAAGAAAGT
Organism: Enterococcus sp. LJL51; assembly: GCF_054871795.1. Lineage (NCBI taxonomy): Bacteria > Bacillati > Bacillota > Bacilli > Lactobacillales > Enterococcaceae > Enterococcus > Enterococcus sp. LJL51. Next base: position 89,274 of record NZ_JBTXLW010000006.1, read on the forward strand.
TCAGAAGCAGATCGTAAGAATCTAGAAAAAATCTTGGATGAGCTGGCAACTAAAGCCAATCACGCATCTGTTGAACTTGATGAAGTCAATGCGGAAATCGCAGGACTGAAAGAAGAAATCAAAGAAGCTCAGGAATCTCTAATGGAGTTGAATACCAAAGAAGAGCTAGGCGAGTTGTCAGAAGAAGACTTAGCCCGCAGAGAAGCTTTGGAAACTGAGTTGAAGGCATTAGAAGATAATTTGTCTGATCAAAATCAAGAGAAGGTTGCTTTAGAAGCAGAGTTGAAAAATATTCGTAAAGAGCAATGGACAGAAACAAAAGACCGCGTAGCTTCTAAATTTGATATTCCAGATGACTGGAAAGATCAGGCAACAGATACATTGAACCAAGTAGGCGAAAAGATGAGTGAAGCGGGTTCTCAGCTAGGCTCATTCTTGAAGAAAACATTCAACACATTTACAGATACAATCAATGACAATGTTGAATGGAAGGATGTTAATTTCCGTGTACCAGGTGTGGCTACAACGAAATTTGACCATGAATTCAATTATCCTTCAGTGGACGCTAGTCTGATTGATGTGAAGGTAGCGAACGGAAATATCGTATTTAAAACTTGGGACAAAGAAGACCTTAAAGTTGAAGGGAAAATTAAACTTTACGGTAAAATGGATGCTGATACACCATTAGAGGCATTCCTTGAAAGAAGTCAGATTGATGTGGATGAAGAAGTTATTTCTTTCCAAATCCCTAACAAACGTGTAAGAGCTGACTTGGTATTCTACTTACCTGAACGTACGTATGACCATGTATCAGTGAAGCTTCTAAACGGCAACATCAGCGTGGAAGAATTAAAAGCGAAAGATGTTTATACAAAATCAACAAATGGTTCAATCACATTTAATTCAATCGATGCAACGATGCTGGAAGTTGAAGGTGTGAATGGTGATATTAAGATTTATAAAGGAGAAATCCTGGACAATATTATCGAAACAGTTAATGGTACAGTCACTGTTACTGCTACCCCTCAAAATGTTGCAGTCTCTTTAATCAATGGAGATGTGCGCATCACTGCCAAAGACGACACGCTGAGAAAAATCGAAGCCAGCTCTGTCAACGGCAATGTGAAGATTGCTTTACCTGATACAATTGGAGCAGAAGGTACTGTGAAGACAAGCTTAGGCAGTATCAACAGCCGGATGTCGGACTACGAAGTTGTTCGTGAGAAGAAGGAACGCACAAATCAAATGCTTCAATTCAGACGTGTAAATGAAGGAACAATGGCTCAAATCAACGCTTCTACAACAACAGGAAACATTTATTTAAAAGATACTGACAAATAAATGGTAGAAGAATGACGAGTACTACTGACCAAAGGGGAGAGCGGCTTTCTCCCCGAGGTCTATAAAAATTATCAAGAGCAAGAGGTGAGAGTAAAATGAGAAAAAGATTGACAAAATCTCCTAATAACGTAGTGTTGACAGGTTCTTTAGCCGGAATTGCTGAATGGCTGGGAATTGATCCAACTATTGTACGTGTGTTATTTGTAATCATAAGCTTCTTTTCAGCCGCTTTCCCTGGAATTCTGGTGTATATCGTCTTAGCGATTATCATCCCTTCAGGACGCAGCAGAAGAAGCAACAATAGCTATGACAACTATAATCGTAATGTGAGAAATGAAAATCCTTACAGCAGTCAGCAAAGAAAACCAGCTGAAAAAGTTGATGATGAAGACTGGAGTGACTTTTAATGACCTACTTTCAACGTCTGGTCGTTAACACACTGACATTTGTCTCGCTGGCAGTAATTTTTCCCGATATGATTCATGTGAAAAGTATCGGGATTGCTGTCGTCGCGGCTTTTGTTCTGTCCATTCTCAATATGCTGGTTAAGCCAATACTGACGGTTTTATCGCTCCCTTTTACACTGCTGACCTTCGGACTTTTTAGTTTTGTAGTGAATGCAGCAATTTTGAAAATGACTTCGTTTTTTGTTGGCGAGATGAACTTTGGATTTTCCAGTTTTGGGGCTGCGGTTTTAATGGCTGTAGTTATGTCGCTTGTGAATGCGGTTGTTAGTGAACACAATTTAAATAAAGAAGAAGAATAGCTAAGCAGTTGGCGTGTCAGTCAGTCTGTTTAGCTATTTTTTATAGGAATGAGTTGGTAAGCAGTGTTTCGCTGCAAGTACATATGAAGAATATAAATGAAATCAATTTGATTTTTTGAATAGGTATGAATTGTTTCCGGCTGTTCAGGCAGCAGTTTTTCTGCAGCATGAAGCAATTGTTTTGTATCAGCTAATGGTATATTTGGAAAATAGTGCTCGGCTAATACTAGCCCCTGATAAATAAGATAGCATTTTCCACCGTTCTCAATAGGCAGCCATAAAGCATGCCATTCCTGCTGATTGATAGGAGAGAGCAGTAGTTGAGCGTGTCTATGAAAGAATCGATGAATAAGCTGCCAGTCATCTCGCCATTGTGCAGCTTGAATGAAATGAAGGTTCTCGGAAGCAGCAATCATTTTCTGTTCCAGCCGTTTTTCCAACGCTTCTGGATGACCTGTAAAAGCAGCTAGTAATTCTGTCAAAATAAGGTCTGAATCTATGGTTGATTCAGTTGTTTGAGCAAATAGACGATGCCAGGAATCATTCGGGTTTAAATGATAGAGCTTTTCCAGAATGGCTGTAATTTCTGGGAGCTGTCTGTGGCTAGTGTAAGGACCAAAAGTATAAGTGCCTGTTGGAAATGGAGCTGTAGCTAGACGAATTTTTTGTTTCTCATTTAAAATTGTCAAGAAGCTGTAGCGTTCAAAAGCATTCATCTGTCGATTATACATGGGACGGTGTTGTTGAATTAAGCGGCACTCGAGCAGAAGTGCATCAAGCTCAGTATCCACATGAATGACGTCAAAATCAGCCAGCTGTAGGATCATTCGTTTCACTTTGCTGGAATGCTGACTATTTTTTATAAAATAACTGCTGACCCGTTCTTTCAGTTTTTTTGCTTTTCCAATATAAACAATGTCTCCGTGACGATCTTTCATCAGGTAGACTCCTGGAGATAAGGGCAGCGCACGGGCTTTTTGCTTTAACTTTTCCTTCATATCAATCACTCTCTGCTTTTCAAAATCAGTTTAAGTATACAAGGATGGGAAAAATAGTCAAGAAGATTAAATCCTACAGAGATAAATGAATATAAGTAGAAAGTTAGTGGTTGAAATGATAAAATAAAGCGGAGAGAGGAAAGGAATGAAAGATAAAATATGTCAGAAACTGTAAAAATACGCCAGTTGGCCGAAGAACTTTCTCTGGAAATTGTTTTTGGATCAGAGAAGGCTTTAGATAAAGAAATAACAACGGGGGATATCTCCCGTCCAGGTCTGGAATTGACGGGTTACTTTAGTTACTATTCTCATGACCGCTTGCAGTTGTTTGGAAACAAGGAAATTACTTTTGCCGAGCGAATGATTCCTGAGGAACGATTACTGGTTATGCGTCGGATGTGTGGAGAGGATACACCAGGATTTATCATTTCCAGAGGACTGGAGGTTCCCAAGGAGATGATTCAAGCTGCTAAGGAAAAGGATATGGCAGTACTGCGTTCGCCAATCTCTACTTCCCGTTTGCTGGGTGAGTTATCAAGCTTTCTTGATGATGAGCTGGCAACTAGAACGAGCGTCCATGGTGTACTGGTTGATGTCTATGGGTTAGGTGTGCTTATTCAGGGAGACAGTGGTATTGGTAAGAGTGAAACAGCGCTGGAGCTGATTAAGCGGGGACACCGTTTGATTGCTGATGACCGTGTAGATGTCCATCAGCAAGATGAACTTACATTAATAGGCGAGCCGCCAAAAATTTTACAGCATTTAATTGAAATTCGCGGAATAGGAATTATTGACGTCATGAATCTTTTTGGTGCTAGTGCAGTCCGAGGCTTTATGCAGGTTCAGTTAGTCGTTTATCTGGAGGCCTGGGCGAAGAATAAGCAGTACGATCGATTAGGCAGCGATGATGCAGTAGTGGAAATTGGCAATGTAGATGTTCCACAGATTCGTATTCCAGTTAAAACTGGTAGAAACGTGGCGATTATTATCGAAGTTGCAGCAATGAATTTCCGTGCTAAGAGCATGGGTTATGATGCTACAAAAGAATTCGAAAACCGCTTAACACAGCTTATCGAAGAAAATTCAGGAATATAGGGGGAATACACATGTTGGCTCAAGTTAGTCCAGTGGCTTTCCGTATATTAGGAATTTCTGTCTACTGGTATGCAGTAATCATTGTTTCGGGGATTATTCTAGCTGTTTGGTTGAGTAGCCGGGAAGCTGTTAGAGTAGGATTGAAGTCAGATGATGTCGTTGATTTCATGATTTGGGGATTGCCAAGTGCCATCGTTGGTGCAAGATTATATTATGTTGCGTTTGAATGGCAGGATTATATAAACAATCCATTGGATATCTTCATGACCCGAAATGGCGGGTTAGCTGTCTATGGGGGATTGATTGGCGGCGGCATTGCACTTTTACTGTTTACCCGTCATCATTTCATTTCAACGTGGACATTTCTGGATATTGCTGCTCCAAGTGTTATTTTGGCGCAGGGAATCGGACGCTGGGGAAACTTCATGAATCATGAAGCTTATGGACCAGATACGACTAAAAGCTTCCTAGAAGGGCTGCATTTGCCAAATTTCATTATTGAGAACATGAAGATTGACGGTATTTATCGTCAGCCGACTTTTTTATATGAATCTATTTGGAATTTTCTGGGCTTTGTTGTATTAATTCTATTACGCAGGAAAAAAGATTTTCTAAAAGAAGGAGAAATTTTCCTTCTTTATGTTGCATGGTATGCGTTTGGGCGCTTTTTCATAGAGGGACTGCGCACCGATAGTCTATATGTTTTCGGAATCATTCGCGTTTCCCAGTTGTTGTCAGTCGTACTGTTTTTAGGTGCTCTGGTTATTCTGGCGATACGTAGAAGAAACCCTAAGCTGAGTTTTTACAATCGTGAACGGGGATCATTAGAGACGAAAACAAAAAAAGGATAGAGTAAATAAACAATCGTTTATTTAGGAGGAGAAGCATATAATGAAACAAAAAATTGCTGTTTTAGGCCCTGGATCATGGGGCACAGCCTTGGCTCAAGTGTTAGCAGAAAACGGAAATGAAGTTAGAATCTGGGGAAATGATGAAAAGCAAATTGAGGAAATTAACCAATTCCATACCAATAAGCATTACCTTCCGGATTTAGTCATACCCGATTCAATAAAAGGTGTAAAATCTTTGGAAGAATGTATTGCTGATGTTGATGCGGTTCTATTTGTAGTTCCTACAAAAGCTATTCGAGCAGTAGCAAAAGAATTTACAAAGCTTGCCCAAAATCAACCGCTGATAATTCATGCCAGCAAAGGATTGGAGCAAGGAAGTCATAAACGTATTTCTGAAGTGCTGATGGAGGAGATTCCCAGCAATAAGCGAAAAGGGATTGTAGTTCTTTCAGGCCCGAGTCACGCTGAGGAAGTAGCCGTTCATGATATTACAACTATTACTGCAGCCAGCGAAGTGATTGAGCATGCAGAGTATGTGCAGAAGCTGTTTATGAATAGCTATTTCAGAATTTATACGAATGAAGATGTCATTGGTGTTGAAACGGGAGCTGCTTTAAAAAATATTATCGCTCTTGGAGCAGGTGCAATTCATGGATTGGGCTTTGGCGACAATGCCAAGGCAGCAATTATGACGAGAGGCTTGGCTGAAATTAGTAGACTAGGTGTGGCAATGGGAGCGAATCCGCTGACATTTATCGGATTAAGTGGTGTTGGGGATCTGATTGTCACCTGTACAAGTATTCATTCCCGCAACTGGCGTGCTGGCAATCTGCTGGGTAAAGGACATAGTCTTGATGAAATCCTTGAGAATATGGGAATGATTGTCGAGGGTGTTTCTACAACAAAAGCGGCTTATGAGTTAGCACAGCAAATGAATATTGACATGCCGATTACAGAAGCTATCTATCAGGTTTTATATGAAGATAAAGAAGTGAAGCAAGCAGCTAAAGATATTATGCTGCGCGATGGCAAAACAGAAAACGAGTTTTTATAATGGAAGGAGAATTTCAAATGAAAGTAAAAAAAGCGGTTATTCCAGCGGCAGGTCTTGGAACTAGATTTTTGCCGGCAACGAAAGCGATGGCTAAGGAGATGCTGCCAATTGTTGATAAGCCGACTATTCAATTTATTGTAGAGGAAGCGCTGGCTTCCGGGATTGAGGATATTCTGATTGTGACCGGAAAAGCAAAGCGTCCAATCGAAGATCACTTCGACTCGAATATTGAACTGGAAACAAACTTAAAAGAAAAAAACAAAACGGAACTCTTAAAACTTGTAGAAGAAACTACGGATGTTAATTTGCACTTTATACGTCAGTCTCATCCCAAAGGTCTAGGTCATGCTGTACTTCAGGCGAAAGCTTTTGTCGGTAATGAACCATTTGTGGTTATGCTGGGTGATGATATCATGGAAGATAAGATACCATTATCTAAACAACTGATGAATGATTATGAAGAGACTCATGCAGCAACGCTTGCGGTGATGAAGGTTCCTCATGAAGATACTTCTAAGTATGGAATTATTAATCCTGAAACAGAGGTTAGCAAAGGATTATTTAATGTAAAAAACTTTGTAGAAAAACCAAACCCTGAGGATGCTCCTAGTGATTTGGCAATTATTGGACGCTATTTACTTACACCAGAGATTTTTGATATTTTAGAAAATCAGGAGCCTGGTGCAGGCGGCGAAATTCAATTAACAGATGCCATTGATACTTTGAATAAAACACAACGTGTATTTGCGCGTTCCTTTACAGGAACACGGTATGATGTCGGTGATAAGTTTGGATTTATGAAGACAAGTATTGAGTATGGTCTGAATCATCCGGAAGTCAAAGACAACTTGAGGGCTTATCTGATTGAACTGGGACAAAAGCTTATAAAAGAAGAAAATAGTCCTGAAATAAAGGTAAAAGACAATAAAAATCAAAAATAATTTTTCTGCAGGTTTACGGCGTTCTTCGTAAGCCTGCTTTTTTGTTGGGATAAATTTGATTAGTTATCACTGAAAAAGAAACATCGTATCAGAAGAGAAGTGAACATTTTTCTAAGATTTTTATATAGTGGGATTGCTAATAAATTGGTATAATAAAAAGAGTAAGAAACAGTGAAAGATTTGTAGAAATGTATAGCAAGTGTTATGCTAATAAAAATGGATGTTGGAAAGGAGAAAATTTATGACAGGTGGAGAGATTGCCGGCTTAATTGCGGCTTCGGCTTTTGCAGTCCTAGTGTTATTTATTGGCGTGGTTTTATGGAAAATCGCTAAAACAATGGATCAGGTAACAAAAACAGTGGATGAAGCGAATAAAACCATTGCAGTTGTAACAAATGACGTAGATATTTTATCAAAACAGGTAGAGGGGCTGTTGGTAAAAAGTAATGATTTACTAAATGACGTCAACCAGAAGGTAGCAACTATTGATCCTTTGTTCCAGGCAGTTGCAGATTTGAGTGTCAGTGTTTCTGATTTGAATCATTCCAGTAAAAATCTGGTGACAAAAATGGGTTCTGTCGGAAAAAATGCTTCTAAAGCTGGAATGGTTGGAAAAGTAGGCGGAGCGGCTTTTCGGGCAATGCGTTCTAAAAAATAAAAAACAACTATAGTTATGGAGGAATAGATAATGGCGAAAAAAAGCGGCGGATTTCTATTAGGTGCAGTAATAGGCGGAACAGCAGCAGCGATTGCGGCATTACTGTTGGCACCAAAGTCAGGAAAAGAGTTGCGTAAAGATCTGGCTGAACAAGCGGACACCTTAAAAGATAAAGCAGAAGATTATAGAGAGTATGCGGTACAGAAGGGATCGGAATTCTCATCAATTGCAAAAGATACAGCGGACTCTCTTAGCGATCAGGCGGGAGATTTAGCAGGAAACATCAAAAATAAATCTAAAGGGTCATTCAGCAAAGCTCAGGATGTATCCGATTCAGTCCTGGAAACATTGAGACAACAGACCAATGATTTGTCAAGCCGCTTTAAAAAGACTGCAAACGACTTAAATAATGAGATGGATGATTTCAGGGATATTGCGGAAGATACATCTGATGATATTATTATTGATGTTAAAGACTCTGCTGAAAAAGCCAAAGAAATTGTTTCTGAAGGAAAAGATGAAGCCAAAGCTGCAGCAGCAGATATTCCAGAAAAGGCTGATGAAGCCAAAGAAGATTTGAAGGATGCAGCAGAAAAAACTGTTAAATAAGAATAAAAAAATGTGCCGGTCAAAATCTGAGACCGGCACATTTTTTATATTCTTAAAATTATAAGCATTTATTGACGTATAACTGATGTTGAATATTTTTAGGGCAGCTTTCAACTGCCGAAAATTTGAAGCTCCTTTGGTGTTTTAGTAAAAGCTTCACAACCGTTTTCAGTTACATAGACACAGTCCTCAATGCGGACACCCACTTTTTCCGGAATATAGATACCAGGCTCCAGCGAGAAACACATTCCTTTTTCAATCACTAAATCATTACCAGTTACGAGAGAAGGGTATTCATGAACCGTAGTTCCGATACCATGACCCAAACGATGATTGAAATATTCTCCATATCCGTATTTTTCAATAACTGAGCGGGCAATCTGATCTAACTCGCCAGCGGTTATTCCCGGCTTTACCGCTTGCTGTGCGGCTAATTGAGCTTGAAGTACAATACTGTAGATTTCTTCTTGAAAAGCTGTGGGCTCCTGATAAGCAATTGTACGAGTGACATCACTACAATAACCTTTCCAGACAACCCCTAGATCGAACAATACAAAATCACCCTTTTGCACCGTTGAACCGCCAGGAGTTCCATGGGGACTAGCTGCGTTTTTACCAGTTAGCACCAATGTATCAAAGCTCATGGAACGAACACCTTTACGTTTTAACTGATACTCAATTTCAGCAATGATTTCCTGCTCAGCAGCTCCTTCAGAGACCGCTTTAAAGCCAATTTCTAAAGCGACATCGGCCCAGTTTCCGGCTTCCATCAACAGTTCGATTTCCTCTGAAGTTTTAATCAGCTGTAGTTTTTCAATGACAGGAGTAACACTTACCGACATACTAGCATCTGGAAAATGGGTACGTAATGTTTCAAATCTCGCAACAGAGAGAAACTCTTTTTCTGTTGCAATCTTTTTAGGTTGTCCGTTTTGGCGGATGAGAGCAGCAATTTTTTCCCAAGGATTTTCACTGTCCAGATAGCCGTGGACTGGAAAGTCCCAAGTACTGTTTTGAGCATCTTCAATTTCCAATGCTGGAGTGAACAGGAAAGGATCTCCAGATTTAGAAATAAATAGGGCCAGTACTCGTTCATGGGGATCACTTTCATAGCCGGAAAAATAAGCAATATGATGGGGATCACTAATGTAAGTTAAGTCTATATTTAGACTGTCCATCCATTTTTTCAATTCATTGATTTTTGCCAAATTCATAGGTATCCTTCTTTCTATCTAATATTTTATAAACATTTTTCTGCATACTACTCCGTATCACTAAAAACGATGAATTTAAAGAGCCGATAAATTCTAAGAAGTCAATTTTCCAATGTTCTGTCAGAGGCTCCTTATTAGCTATAGAGAATAGAAATAGTAACTTTTTTTCGTGTATTTATTCGAACGTAACTATCATACCATGAAAAGGAATAATTTTGTTTTTGAAATTGGTTGTTTAAATTTCATGAAAATGGTATAAAAACGGTTGCAAAATAAAAATTTCTCTGCTATCCTAGTTAAGAAATGTAAATGAAGTTTTCAGAAAATGAAATCTAATAGATGATTAGGAGAAAAGCAAGATGGAAAAACAAACAATCACAATTTATGATGTTGCCCGTGAAGCCGACGTGTCTATGGCAACAGTTTCCCGAGTTGTTAATGGCAACCCGAATGTTAAACCGGCAACAAGAAAGAAAGTATTAGAAGTTATTGACAGACTGGATTATCGTCCAAACGCTGTAGCTAGAGGCTTAGCAAGCAAAAAAACAACAACTGTTGGTGTGATTATTCCAGATGTCAGCAATATCTTTTTCTCTTCATTGGCAAGAGGAATAGATGATGTGGCTACAATGTACAAATACAATATTATCTTAGCCAATTCTGATGGCAACGATCAGAAGGAAGTTAATGTACTGAATAATTTATTGGCGAAACAGGTAGATGGTATTATCTTCATGGGTCACCATATCACAGATGAGATTCGTGGAGAATTTTCGCGGTCTAAAACACCTGTTGTACTGGCTGGTTCTATTGATCCAGATGAACAGGTTGGAAGTGTGAATATTGATTATTCCGCAGCTACAAAGGACGCAACCGATCTTTTAGCTAAAAATGGAAATAAAAAAATTGCATTTGTTAGTGGTGCATTGATTGATCCTATTAATGGAAAAAACCGTATGAGCGGCTATAAAGAAGCATTAACAGAAAATGGTTTGCCTTATAATGAAGGTCTGATTTTTGAATCAGAATACAAATTTAAAGACGGCATTAATCTAGCTGAACGAATCCGCAACAGTGGTGCAACTGCTGCAGTTGTTACAGATGATGAACTTGCTATCGGCTTACTGGATGGTATGCTGGATGCGGGTATTAAAGTTCCAGAAGATTTCGAAATCATTACAAGCAATAATTCTTTACTGACTGAGGTAGCTCGTCCGAAGCTTTCAAGCGTGACTCAGCCTTTATATGACATTGGTGCAGTAGCTATGCGTTTACTGACAAAACTAATGAATAAAGAAGAAATCGAGGATAAAACTGTTATCCTTCCTTATGGTTTAGATAAAAAAGGCTCAACAAAATAATCAGAGTATTCTTTGTCATTGAGGACGAAAAATACTCAGCTTGGACTGTTGAGTAATTTAAATATGCAAAAGCTGAAATATGACGAACTCTGTTGTAATTCAGCTTTTTTTGATTAGAAGAAAGAAGAACAGATAAAAAATAGAAGCAGCGGATTCCAATTATTCAAGGGAATCCGCTGCTTTTATTTAACTAATCGGAATTTTCAGGTTCAACACCGGATGGCGACTCAATATTACCTTCCTGATTTCCACCGTTGTCCTGTCCGTTCTCTTGATTGTTTTCTTCTTTGCTTTCTTCCGAAGAAGAGGAAGAAGGTGTAGTATCTGAACTGTTTGAGTTGTTTGTATCGTTAGAATTATTGTTGTTATTTGTGTTATTACTATTATTGTTCGTGCCACTGTTGCTGCTATTATTTGAACCAGAGATATATTTACTCCAGTATGCTTGGTAATTGGCGTCTGATCCGCCAAAACCAAACTTATATTGACTATCAGCTGGACCATTTTTAGCAAAGTAAGAGACAACAGATTCGCTAGATACTGAATATTTGATGTTATTGTAAGTAAAGCCGCCAATCTTGTCGCCTGTTAGTTTAGAAACGGTTGCTTTAATCACATCATCAGAAAGAGTGAAGCGTTCTTCAGCATTAAATAAGTCTGGACGTACGTTATAAATAGCATTTGTCAGATGAGCCAGGTAGGTACTGTTTTGAATCCCGCTATTTGGGCTCATGACATTTCCTTCATCATAACCAGCCCATGAACTCAAAGTAATACTTGGGGTTGAAACAACGAGCCAGGCATCTTTATAATCATTTGTTGTACCCGTCTTACCAATCCAGTCTGCTGCTGCAAGCTGAGGATTAAGACCAGTAATGACATCTCGGAATGGCGTTGTAATTTTTGAGTCAATGACAGAGCGCATCAAATCATTCATAATCGTTGCCGTAGCTTGTGAATAAACTTGAACAGGGGCTTCCTGATGCTGATAGATAACATTTCCTTCATTATCAGTAATCTTTTCTATCATATAACCCTTTTGATAAACGCCTTTGTTGGCCAGTGCCTGAAAGCCATTTGTCTGTGTGTAAACAGAGGCTTCAACAGACCCCAATGGTGCAGATTCAAATGCCCAACCGTCAGCAGCAGGGTAGTTCATTTTACTCAAATAATTATTATAAGAGAAATTCGAGTCGCCCATTTGTTCTTTCATTGCTTCATTTAAATGGTAAACAGGAATGTTGTAAGACCATTCAAGGGAAGTGCGAACCGTATCGAAGGTATTGGTTCCACTGTTTGTCGCATTACCCAGCTCTTCGCCTGTTTTATATTTTGTTGGATAGTTGGCCAAACGGCTTTCCGAACCGATCATCCCTTGGTCAATGGCTGGACCATAAACAGAAATAGGTTTGATTGTTGAGCCGACCTGACGGTGGGTATCAAAGGCATGGTTATTTTGATTAATCTCATAGTTTCTTCCAGCCACAAATCCGATAATTTTCCCAGTTTGATTATCCATTAAGACATTTCCGGTTTCTACGGAAGCCGCTGCATAACCATCATCAAGAAGATAGCCGTAATTCGCTACAGCTTCTTGCATAGTGTTGTATACAGTTGGATCAATAGTTGATTCGATGGTGTATCCTCGATTTTGAATTTGTCGTCTAGCCTGTTCCTCGTACTGACTCAGTCCCAGCTCGTCCAAATCCTCTCTCTTCACACCAGCTTTTTCAATATTTACATCCATAATTGCTTCAACTGCCTGTTCCATTACAGTGTAGTAAAGGAAGCCCTCAGTTGTGGTATTTGCTGCTTCGGTAGGAAGAAAGTCCTGTTTCAAGTCATAGGCTTTTGCAGCCTCGTATTCATCTTTTGTAATTTTTTCTTCCCGGAACATATTAAACAAAACAAAATCTTTTCTTTTCATTCCAACAGCTAAATCCTCATCACTTTTCAGCTCACCTGTATTACGATAGGGAGTGTAGACAATAGGACTTTGCGGAAGCCCTGCAATAAAAGCGGCCTGAGGTAATGTCAGATCGTTTGCGCTCTTTCCAAATAATCCTTTTGCCGCTTCTTCAACACCAGCGATATTTTCTCCTTTATTGTTTCTGCCAAAAGGAGAGACGTTTAGATAAGTTGTAAGAATTTCATCTTTAGTAAAGTACTTTTCAATCCGGTAAGCAAGAAGAATTTCATTTGCTTTTCGTTTAAAGGTAGTTTCGTCTGTCAGGAGCTGCTGTTTTACCAGCTGCTGCGTTAAGGTTGAACCACCAGAAGAACCGCCGAAGCCAACAGAGTCAGCTAAAAGTGCCCGGACTAGTGCTTTTGGCACAACGCCGTCATGTTCTTCAAAATATTCATCTTCTGTGGAGATTACGGCATTTTTTAAAAGTGGAGAAATGTGTTCGCCGTCTACACGGGTTCGGATTAGATCAGATTTGATTGATGAAATCATTGATCCGTCAGCGTAAGTCATTTTTGAGACTTCGGTGATATCACTAATCTCCCGCTGGAGTTCTTCTTTCGTAGGAGGTTCTGTTCCTTCAACTAAAGAGGCAAAATAGCCCATACCTATTCCTAGACCTAATGAGCCGCCTAAAAGAATGGCAACAACAGCAAACAAAATTACTGCTTTCAATACACGAACAAGTACATTAAAAGATAAAAGGGCATTTTTTTTATTGACCAGCTTATGTAAATTCTGTTTGTTATTGTTTGAATTGTTCTGATTATCCAAAAACTTCACCTCGACATGTCAATTCATATATTCCGTGATATTATAGCAAAAAAAAGAGATAATGAACAGTTGTTCCGTCTTTTATCGAAAAAACTTTAATTTCTTAAGAAAAATCCCGTGTTTTGTCTTTTATTTGGGGTCTGAATCAGTTAATATTGGAGGATAGGAGAAAAATAACTCCAGTAAAAAAGTGTGGGAGGAAACGAAATGAGCACAGATTTTTTTGATGAACTAAAAGCACGCGGACTTGTTCATCAAACAACAGATGAACAAGCACTAAAAAAACAATTGAATGATGAGTCTGTTAAGCTTTATATCGGGTTTGACCCGACAGCTGACAGTTTACATATCGGACATTTATTACCGGTTCTGATGCTGCGGCGTTTTCAATTAAACGGTCATGTTCCTATTGCCTTGGTAGGCGGAGGAACTGGGATGATTGGCGATCCTTCTTTTAAGGATGCAGAGCGTAGCCTGAACACACTGGATACGGTAAAAGATTGGTCGAATAGCATCAAAGGTCAGCTTTCACGTTTTATTGATTTTGATGATGAGACAAATCCGGCTATTCTTGCTAATAACTATGACTGGCTGGGAGAAATCTCGCTGATTGATTTCCTAAGAGATGTTGGGAAAAACTTTACGATTAATTACATGATGAGTAAAGAGAGTGTGAAACGCCGCATTGAAACTGGGATTTCCTATACGGAATTTGCTTACCAGCTGCTCCAAGCGTATGATTTTCTGAAGCTGTATGAAACACAAGGCTGTTTACTACAACTGGGCGGTAGTGACCAATGGGGAAATATTACCTCTGGGATTGAGCTGCTGCGTCGTGAGAAAGAAGTACAAGGTTTTGGCTTAACTATGCCGCTGATTACAAAAGCAGATGGTACAAAATTTGGAAAAACAGAAGGAAATGCTGTTTGGCTTGATGCAGACAAAACTTCTCCTTATGAGTTCTATCAATTTTGGATTAACACAGATGATCGTGATGTAATCAAGTTTTTGAGTTACTTTACCTTCCTCTCTTTAGATGAAATTGCTGCGATTGAAAAAGCATTCAAAGAGGCACCTGAACAAAGAGCAGCTCAAAAAGCATTGGCTAAAGAGGTAACGACACTTGTTCATGGAGAAGAGGCTTACGAGCAGGCGGTTAAAATTTCTCAAGCGTTGTTCAGTGGAGATATCAAAGGTTTGAATGCTGACGAAATTTTGCAAGGCTTTAAGGATGTCCCTTCTTATGAAGTTCAAACAGAGGATTCAGCAAATATTATTGAGTTGCTGATTGCAGCTGGTATTGAACCTTCTAAACGTCAAGCTAGAGAAGATGTACAGAATGGGGCTATTTATATCAATGGAGAGCGGATGCAGGATGTCGGCTTCGAATTGTCTGATAATGAAAAAATTGAAGGGCAGTTTATAGTCGTTCGCCGAGGCAAGAAAAAGTATTTCCTATTGAAATATTAACAAGTTAAGCTGGCAGGACAGAAATGAATAAATTACAGAACTTGGAACAAAAGCAGGAACTTGCTGGTTTTGTTTCAAGTTTTTTTATTCGGGGAAGAAGAACTTCGTCAATAATCTGGGTACTCCAAGTAAAATTAGGGTTTTTTTTTTATAGGAAACGATTTTTCTAATGTTCTACACTAGTGTTGCAAAGAAAATAAGATAGTTCATCATGCTTCAGACCAATAGAATAGGCAGTGAACCGGAAGCAACTCGGCAGAAAATGATGGCCGAGTTCATTCCTAAATGAAGTCAAACAAGCAGTGTTAAAAGCAGCTGTAATTCCTTATCTGCTTTTAACACTGCTTGTTCTTGGTTTTGAAGTATAGCTATCCATAGATAAAAAGTGCTGATGTGTTTTCCGTGAAGGATTTTCCACCAGCACAAACAATTAAAGTTCTTTGCATTTTTGAGATTAGATTGCTTCCGTATTTTCTTTGATTCTGAAAAGAACAATTTTTTTTATTACCTCCCAGGGAAGCTCTTTGTTTACAGGAAACTGGATTGCTCCTTTAGAGGTTTTATATCCGGTCAGGTCCTCTTGAAAAGCAGAAACCGCAGAGGGAGTTGGATAAAAGCCGATGTGTTTGCTGGCGTTAGCGAAATGAACCAGATTGCCGTTTAAATAAAAAGTTGGCATACCGTAGGAAATTTTTTCTTCAGCCTGAGGAACCAGCTCCTTGATAAAATGATAAAGCTCTGTCAGCAGCTCTTGTCTATCTGCTGGGCTTTTTTGGATATATGCTTCAATTGGCGTAGTCATGTGTTCTCTCCTTTACTTTTTAGGAACAGGCGGTATTTCGCTTTTTATCTGCTGTTACATAAAAGCCTTTTCGCATATATACCATTCCTGCTATACTATCATTTAACAGGAATGTTCTTTCAACTACTCCAGTATACCTTGGAAAGAATAAATTAGCATCTACTGCAGCTGTTTTTTTATCAAAGGAAATTCTTGTACAATTTCAAGACAAAATAAAAGAGGTCGATATAAAGCATTAGTTTTCTACAAGCTTGTCTACAGTTTTCACTCTGTTGCAATACTCGAAGCATACAAAGTCTGAAACGCCGTTTATTCGCATTTTAGAGAAAGAAGAGCAGGTATTTACCTATGTCCCAAACTCAAAAGAAGTTATAAAATAGATAGCATATAAAGGAGAAAGTAATGACTCGTTCAATCGTAGAAAAATTGCAATTAGATAAGTATAAAAACAAGTTGATTTTAGGGCGGCCGAAGCCTGCATATTTTTCAGAATTAAGCTTTGAATATGAAAACCAGGGAAGCATACCGGTGGACTTAATCATTGCTTTTGTGGAGGATATGGCGAGTTTTAAAAAATGTGTTCAACAGGTCGCGGAAAAGCAGCTGTTGACTGAACAAGGTGTATTATATGTTGCCTATCCGAAGAAGGGTAATAAATTGTATAAGACGTTTGTTCATCGGGACGAGATTTTCCCAACTTTGAAAGTCAATGAAGCAGATGGGTATGTGGAAGGAACCGAATTGAAGTTTAATCGAATGGTTCGTTTAGATGATACATTCACAATTGTCGGTATTAAGTATTTACCAAAAAGCAAAAATAAACCTGTAAAAAAGAGTCAGTCTGTTCAGGAATATACAGAGTTGGTTCCAAAGGTTCAGGAAGCATTGTCTGGTAATCCGAAAGCTTTGCAGTTTTTTTATGAGCTGACACCTGGCTATCAGAGAGGTTGGGCGCAATATATTTATAGTGCCAAGCAACGTGCCACGCAAGAGAAAAGGCTGGTGGAAGCGATCGAGCTGCTGGAAAAAGGCTTTAAGTCGAAAAATTTATATCAGCAGTTTCTAGCCAGAGATGAATAGGAATGGAAAGTCTATAGCGGACATGCTAGAGCCAGTGAAGCAACTACTATAAAAATCTAAAAAAAGCGGCTATTCAAAAATTTATATAGCCTTGTTAACTGTGTACAGCATACGAAGAGCCGTTGTTTTGATTGTGCTGATTTGAAGCAAAAAGATTGTTTTTTCAGGTATTTTCACTTAATCTGAAAAGGATGAAGACTAGAGGAGGAAAAGAATGTTAATAGGGTCACATGTAAGTATGAGTGGAAAGAAAATGTTGTTGGGGGCGGCAGAGGAAGCAGCAAGCTATAAGGCTTCGACGTTTATGATATACACAGGAGCTCCCCAAAATACCAGAAGGAAACCAATTGAAGAGATGAATATTGAGGCTGGCGAAGCCTTCATGGCAGACCATGGCATTAGCAACATTGTTGTGCATGCTCCTTATATTATTAATCTGGGAAATACGATAAAACCGGAAAATTTTGGCTTTGCTACAGAATTCCTGCGGCAGGAAATTCAGCGTGCAGAAGCATTGGGCGCAAAACAGATTACACTGCACCCAGGTGCTCATGTAGGTGCTGGGGTAGATGCAGGTCTGCAGCAGATTATCAAAGGACTTAACGAAGTTTTAACAAAGGAACAAGTACCGCAGATAGCGCTTGAAACGATGGCAGGTAAAGGCACTGAGCTGGGGCGGACTTTTGAAGAGCTGGCTGTAATCATTGATGGTGTCACATTAAACGATAAATTATCTGTTACACTGGACACTTGTCATACAAATGATGCTGGTTATAATGTGAAAGAAGACTTTGATGGTGTATTGGAAGAATTTGATAAAATTATTGGACTGGATCGTTTAAAAGTAGTTCATGTGAATGATTCTAAAAATCCAATGGGTTCTCATAAAGACCGTCATGCCAATATCGGCTTCGGTACGATTGGTTTTGATGCATTGAATGGCGTCGTACATCACGAAAAGCTGGCTGCTTTACCTAAAATTTTGGAAACACCCTATGTAGGTGATGACAAAAAGACGAGCAAAGCACCTTACGGCTATGAAATCGCGATGTTAAAATCCGGAAAATTTGATTTTGACTTATTAGATAAGATTCAGAAACAGAACTAATTAAGAATGCAAAAGGGCTTTTAAAAAAATTCTTTTGAGGAATCTTTTAAAATGCCTTTTCTTTTTCTATGCTTTCTAGTAAAATGATTTCTTGAGAGCATTTATATGACTTAAATTTGAAGCTTAGTATGAATAGAACTACTTTTTTACAGAAAAAAGACGCCATACTCATTAGCTTTTTATGATGGAAAGGAGAGATTTAATATGTCAACAGGAGTTGTAGTTTTAATTGCAGTAATCGCTTTAATCGCTGGTGCGGTAGGCGGATTTTTCCTTGCCCGTAAAGCAATGCAGGACCATCTGAAAAAAAATCCTCCCGTTAATGAGGATATGTTGCGAATGATGATGGCATCGATGGGACAGAAGCCTTCTGAGAAGAAGATTCGTCAAATGATGCAGCAAATGAAGAACCAAGGGGATAAGTAAATCCTTTTGCTAATCATCATATTTGGAGCTGAAACGGGCAGATTTTTTGTCCGTTTTTTTGTGTCTTCAAAAACAGTAGTGGAAAGGGGTTCGTAAAAATGGGGAAACAGAATAGAAAACGAGTGATTAGTGAGTAGAAGTTGTGTTAGGAGGAAAGTAAATGTCAGTTTTTAAGAAATTAAGCTGGTTTTTCAAAAAAGAAAAAAGAAGTTATATTATTGGGATTTTTGCATTAGTGATGGTGGCGCTTGTTCAGCTTGTACCGCCTAAGGTCATTGGTGTAGTAGTAGATATTATAGACCAGGATGGATTTAGCTTCAGTCAGATAGTGTTCTGGATAAGTATCCTGCTGGCGGCTGCACTCGCACAATATGTGTTTCGTTATATATGGCGAAAACATATCTGGGGCGGGGCGGCTCGATTAGAAAAAGAACTGAGAAGGCAGCTGTTTTATCATTTTACAAAGATGGACAGTATTTTTTATCAGAAACACCGTACAGGAGATTTAATGGCTCATGCAACGAATGACTTGAATGCTATTCAGAATGTTGCAGGAGCAGGAATTCTAACCTTTGCAGATTCATTTCTGACTGGAGGCAGTACGATTATTGCTATGGTGTTGTTTGTCGATTGGCGGTTAACATTGATTGCTTTGGTTCCGCTGCCGCTGCTGGCATTGATGTCTCGAATTCTTGGTTCAAAGCTCCATGATGCTTTTAGAGATTCTCAAGCCGCTTTTTCAGCGATTAATGAGAAAACGCAGGAAAGTATTACTGGAATCAAAGTGATAAAAACCTTTGGGCAGGAAAAAGAAGACATTAAGGATTTTACTGAAAAAATCGATGATTCGATTGTTAAAAATAAACGAGTAAATTTTTTAGATGCATTGTTTGATCCATTTATTACCCTGATTATTGGCATCTCGTATGTTCTAACGATTATTGCGGGCGGTCATTTTATTATGAAGGATATTATTTCCTTAGGACAGCTGGTTTCATTTATCAGCTATATTGGGATGCTGGTGTGGCCGATGTTTGCCATTGGCCGATTGTTCAACGTTCTTGAGAGAGGGAATGCCAGTTACGATCGGGTGAATGAATTGCTGCATGAAAAGACACACATTATTGAACGTCAGGAGGCCATTCAGACACCAGCCAAAGGAACATTATCAATGTCTATTGCTTCATTTTCTTATCCAGGAGAGGAAGAAGCAACCCTCAAAGATATCGATTTTACAATTAATGAAGGTCAGACTTTAGGAATTGTTGGTAAAACAGGAGCAGGAAAAACAACGATTCTGAAGCTTCTTCTGCGGGAATATGATAATTATCAAGGGCAGATTAGACTAGGGGGATACAATGTCAAAGATTATTCTTTGGACGCTTTGCTGACAGGTATCGGTTACGTTCCCCAAGATCATTTTCTGTTTTCCATGTCTGTGCGGGACAACATTCGTTTTGCAGATCCTTCATTATCACAGGAGGAAGTGGAAAAAGCTGCTCAAATGGCTTTTATTGATGAGGATATTAAAGGCTTCGCCAAAGGGTACGATACAATGGTCGGCGAACGAGGTGTCTCCCTTTCAGGAGGACAAAGACAAAGGATATCAATTGCCAGAGCTGAGATTATTGATCCGGAGCTGCTAATTTTAGATGATGCTTTATCAGCAGTAGATGCCAAAACGGAAGAAGCAATTTTAAGTAATCTAAAAGCAGCTAGACAAAATAAAACCACAATCATTTCTGCTCACAGATTGAGTAGTGTTATGCATGCGCAGGATATCATTGTTTTAGATAAGGGCCAAATCATTGAACGGGGAACTCATTCGGCACTACTGGAAAAAAATGGCTGGTATCGTCGTATGTGGGATAAACAGCAGCTGGAAGCGAAAATCGAAGGGAGTGAAGAGTAATGGAGGAACAACAATCTGCATGGTCCAAATCGATTCCTGTCAAAGAACAGGTAACGATTGTGAGACGTCTATTCAACTATGCAAAGCCTTTTCGGAATACGTTTGCTGGAGCTATCGGCTTTGCGTTTATTCTGTCAGTTATTAATGCACTATTGCCAAGAATTATACAATTGTTGATGGATAACTACTTAACAACTAAAACAGCGACTTCTCAGATTATCTATTTGTTTGCAGGACTTTATCTGCTTGGAATTATTTTGAAAAGTATTATCTGGTTTTTTCAGTGGTTTCTATATTCCATGGCTTCACTGAAAACCTATCAATACATTCGGGTAAAACTATTTGAAAAGCTGCAGACCTTAGGTATGCGCTATTTCGATCAGACACCGGCAGGGTCAATTGTTTCTCGTGTGACGAATGATACAGAAACTCTGTTTGAATTCTGGTATGTTTTTTTGATGGTGTTGACTGGAATTTTTGCAGTAATCTCTTCTTTTGTCGGTATGCTGCAAATAGATTCAAAGATTGCTTTTTGCATCTTGTTATTCCTGCCGGTGCTGTTGGCTGTAATTGCTTATTATCAAAAATTCAGCTCCCGTATTTATCGGAACATGAGAGAAAGACTGAGTCAGTTAAATACCAAGCTGAACGAATATATTTCTGGTATGCAGATTATTCAGCAGTTTAGACAAGAAAAAAGACTGGAAAATGAGTTTGAAAAAACAAATGAAGAATATCTGCAGACAAAATTTGCGATGATTCGTGTGAATTCGTTGCTTTTAAGTCCGATTATTAATTTGCTGTACGCTTTAGCAGTATCAGTTGCACTGTCTTTGTTTGGGCTGGACGCATTGGATTCACCAGTTAAGGTGGGGCTTATTTACGCATTTGTCACTTATGTTCAAGCCTTTTTTCAACCAATGACGCAAATGATGGATTTTCTAAGTATTTTCACTGATGGTATGGTTGCAGGCAGCCGTATTTTGAAAATTTTTGATACGGAAGAAGAAACTCCTCAGCAGGAACCGGATGCAGATGGAGAAATTCAGGATGGAAAAATAGAATTTAGAAATGTTAGTTTTTCGTATGATGGAGAAAATTATGTGCTGAAAAATATCAGCTTTACAGCAAATCCGGGCGAAACGATTGCCCTAGTAGGACATACAGGAAGCGGAAAAAGCTCAATTATTAATGTGCTGATGCGTTTCTATGAGTTTTACGAAGGGGAAATTCTGTTGGATGATCGGAATATTCGGGAATATCCATTAACAGAATTGCGTAAAAAAATGGGGCTGGTATTACAGGATGCATTTATGTTTTACGGAGATATTGCCGGGAACATTCGAATGCTGAATAAGAACATCAGCGATGAAAAGATTGAAGAAGCTGCACGCTTTGTTCAGGCAGATAAGTTTATCGAAACGTTGCCGAATCAATACCATGCTAAAGTTATTGAGCGGGGGGCAAGCTATTCAAGCGGGCAACGGCAGCTGATTTCTTTTGCACGAACAATGGTGACAGATCCTAAGATTCTGGTATTGGATGAAGCAACAGCAAATATTGATACAGAGACAGAAGGACTTATCCAAGAAGGCCTGGCTAATATGAGACAAGGGCGGACTACAATAGCTATTGCTCACCGTCTTTCAACGATTCGAGATGCTAATCTGATTTTAGTTTTAGAAAAAGGACACATCGTTGAACAGGGAAATCATGAGGAATTGCTGAAGCTGGAAGGCCTGTATGCAGATATGTACAAGCTTCAAAACAGTGAAGTCTAATAGAAAAAATACTGGTGCTGAAAAGTCATTACATGGTCTACTTTCAGTGCCGGTTTTCTGTATAAATGAAAGGGGGAGAAAAGATGATTTTTACCAAGCGAACAACTCTGAGACCGTTTGACTCTTTGGATTTGGCTGATCTATATGCATATAGCAGAATTAGCGGATTGGGCGAACAAGCAGGCTGGAAATATCATGAAAGTCTGTCAGAAGCTGAAAGGATGCTGTGGCGGTTTTTGAAAAGTGGGTTTACTTTTGCTATTGTTCTGAACGAAAGTACTAAAGTAATCGGGCATATTACTGCACATGAGGACTCTGTAGATGGGAGAACAGATACTAAAGAGCTGGGATTTGTGCTGCATCCTGGCTATCAGGGTCAAGGCATTATGGCAGAGGTTATCGAAAACTTTCTTCCTTATTTATTTAATCAGGGGATTGTTAAGATCTATGCCTGTTGTTTCCAAGTAAATCGCCCTTCAAAAAAACTAATTGAAAAATGCGGCTTTCAGTTTGATCAGGAAGGTGAATTTGTTTCAAAATCTCTTAACCAGACTTTTCCCTCCTATGAATATTTGCTGACTAAAGCAGAATGGGAAGCTAGAAGGTAAGAGGCGTAAGCTAGAGATAAGAAAGTTTTTTGACTAAACTACACTTAGCGTTATTGTTTCAAAAGATATCGAATGATAAAATTGTTTTGGAATAAAAAAAATAAAGGAGCTATACTGTATGTATACAGATTTCATTTTTATGCTATCTATCTTCGATATTCTTTATGATGAAAAATTTTCTAAGGTATGTAAATTGCTGCATATTAACTGGGATGATGATTGGATGGCAGCGAAATATGACCAAATTATTAGTGGTCAAGGGGAAGCAGTAATTCTCCATTCAGTATCTAATCAGCATGAGCTTCTATTCTTTGACTTACATCTTGGTTTTACAGATCAGCATAATATGGTCTTGGTTGGTGTTCGCTGCAGCGAACATAGTTCGTTTGAAATCAAGCCGCTGCTTAAAAAAATCTATGATACAGCAGATGTGAAAAGTCTTCAAATGGAACAAGGGAGTTCTCTTCTTGATGAAAAGATTAAAGTCTCTAATTATCCTAAAAAAATGATGACTGTAACAAAAATTAACGGGCAGGAAGTATACGAATATGAACAACGGCTGGAGTGTTATTAAAGCTTCTGATTGAACAAGAGCAAAGAAATGGAAATTACAGTCAATCTTTTAAAGAGATTGTGTTATTATGATAAAGGTGTCTGCTTAGGCAGATAAATAGACAATCAAAGGTTTAGGTTGTAAAGTAAATATACTTGAAAAAAGAGAACATTTATTCTTGTTTTTTTCTTCGGAGGACAGAAATGCTTTTGTTGTCTTAAAACAGAAACAGCTGTTCCACTTTGAAAATAACAGTTCTTGATAAGAGAGAAAAGGAGAATGACTTATGTATGATGTGATTGTGATTGGTGCAGGACCAGCAGGAATGACTGCTGCACTTTATGCTTCTCGTTCCAATCTGTCTGTTTTGATGATTGAACGCGGCGTACCAGGAGGACAAATGAATAATACCGCAGAAATAGAGAACTATCCTGGGTTTGATTCAATTATGGGGCCGGATCTTTCGTTGAAAATGTATGATAGTGTAGAAAAATTTGGAACAAAAAATGTCTACGGCATGGTTTTAGATATTAAGGATCATGGAGATTACAAAGAAATTATTTGTGAAGATACTACATATGAAGGCAAAACAGTGATTATTGCTACCGGCTGTGTGCATAGAAAATTGGGTGTAGCTGGTGAAGAAGAATATGCTGGACGGGGTGTTTCTTACTGTGCCGTATGTGATGGTGCATTTTTCAGAAACAAACACTTGATGGTCATTGGTGGTGGAGATTCAGCAGTTGAAGAAGCGGTGTATCTGACTCAGTTTGCTTCTGAAGTAACTATTGTTCATCGTAGAGATGAATTGCGTGCTCAGAAAATCATTCAAGATCGTGCATTTGCCAATGAAAAAATCAATTTTGAGTGGAATTCTGTTTTAGAAGAGATTATCGGAAATGACATGGCTGTGACAGGGGTTCAGTTGAGAAATGTGAAAACGAATGAAGTGAAAGAAACAGCGGCAGATGGCGTCTTTATCTATGTAGGATTGGATCCGCTAGCTGAGCCTTTCCGTTCAAGCGGCATTACAAATGAAGAAGGCTGGATCATTACTGATCAGGAAATGAGAACAGCAATTCCAGGTGTTTATGCGATTGGCGATGTTCGTGAAAAGACATTGAGACAGATTACAACAGCTGTTGGTGAAGGCGGAATTGCTGGACAACAGGTTTATAAATATCTAGAAGAAATGAAAGAGTCCGAAGTAAAAATCAGCGAATAATTTAAAAAATATAGTACCAAACAAGATGATTGGTTTTCTATCAAATAATTCCTCGTAAGATAAAAAGTGAATACAATCATAGAACTTGAAATGAAAAACAGAGAATATCTGATTTTTCTTTCAAGTTCTTTTTTGAGAAAGGCAACACAATTGTTAATTCTAGATTTGTTTATAGCGCTGTGAGAATATTCACTCTGCGTTCTTTAGAATAACGCAAAAAAATAAAATAACGATTGGTTTGTTTTGACTTTTATCAGATAATGCTTTATTATGATTTTGGTTATAGAATTGAATATGAATTGTTAGGTGAGGCTCCTATATGGACACAGGCTGCTGCCGCGAAAGAATCGAGAGACTCTTAGTTGGTTGAACAGGAATAATCGTGAAGGTTATTCATAACGTAGCTGATAAGAAATTATCTACGCCCTATAGTGCTAAAGCTCAACGATAGAGAAACTATTATTTAAGTTGCTATTTTAACGCACACTCTATTGTTGAGTGTGCGTTTTGCTTTGAATCACTGCAATTGTCTACAGAGCAGATGATGAAAAGTACTTGGCGAACGAAGAGAGCGAAGTATCCTTTTAAGTTAACACGGATTGCTAGCAATCAGATGTTAAATAGTACAAGGCGAGAGAAAAAGAGCGTTGTGACATCTGTTTGAATCACTGCGATTGTCTACAGAGCAGATGATGAAAAGTACTTGGCGAATAAAGAGAGCGAAGTATCGCTTAAATCAGACAAGGCTGTGAACAGGAGCATGCAGGAATTATTCAATACTTAAAATAAAGGGAAAGACAGAGAGGAAGATTATCATGGAAGACCCACATCAGAGGCGAATGAACAATAATCTTTGTCTGATCGGATAGAACTTTTCTTTTCCGGTTAGGCAGAATAATCGGGGGAAAAGATAATGATGAATAAAAAATTAACAGATTTTAAAAAAGAAACAAAAGAGCAAGAACTAAAAAAACTGGCATTATTATCAGAACGGGAATTGATGATGGAACTGCGGACATCAGAAAGAGGGCTTTCTACAGAGGATGCAGAGCAGCGTTTAGAAGAATTTGGTCCTAATGAAGTATCAGCACAAAAGCCAACGCCTGCACTGCTGATGTTTTTAGAGGCTTTCAAAGATCCTTTTGTTTTTGTACTAGCACTATTGATGGTTGTATCCGCTGTAACAGGCGATTATGAAGCGGCAATTGTGATGGGCCTAATGATTCTAGCTAGTGTTGTTATCACGTTTGTGCAAGAATATCGTTCTCAAAAAGCAAGTTTGGCATTGAAAGAACTGATTGAAAATACAACGGCTGTTACTCGGGATGGAGAAACGAAAGAAATTCCTATGGATGAAGTGGTGCCAGGAGACATTGTGACTTTAGCAACCGGGGATATGATTCCAGCGGATGCAGTTTTGTTTTGGACAAAGGATTTGTTTGTGAACCAGTCTTCTTTAACAGGAGAATCAATGCCGGTAGAAAAATTTGTTGAGGCAGGGATTACAACAGACCAACAAGAGGTTTCCGCATTAGACATGCAGGATTTGATTTTTATGGGAACTGATGTGTTGAGTGGTCAGGGAAAAGCAATTATTTTAAAAACAGGGCAGCGGACATTTTTTGGAGATATTGCTAAAAATGCAACAACGCAAAGAGGGAAAACCTCCTTTGACATTGGTTTGACTAAAGTTAGCAAGTTTCTGCTGCGGATGGTTGTTGTACTATTTCCAATCGTCTTTTTGATTAATGGTTTAACAAAAGGCGAGTGGGGAGAAGCCTTCTTCTTTGCAATCGCTGTTGCAGTAGGGTTAACGCCTGAAATGCTGCCGATGATTGTAACCAGCAATTTGGCCAAAGGAGCCCTTAGCTTGTCTAAGCATAAAGTAATCGTAAAGGAATTACCATCTATTCAAAATCTTGGTAGTATGGATGTTTTGTGTACAGACAAAACTGGAACAATCACAGAAGATCGAGTTGTTCTGGTTCAACACCTGGATCCGTTAGGTGATGAGAATGAGCAGGTACTGGATATGGCGTTCCTGAACTCTCATTATCAGACTGGTTGGAAAAACCTTATGGATATTGCTGTAATCAACTACTATGAAGAAAACAACCGCCAGGCCCCATTTCAATCAGTCACAAAGCTGGATGAAATTCCTTTTGATTTTTCAAGAAGAAGGCTGACTGTAGTTGTGAATGGTGATGGCCATCAAATTATGGTGACCAAAGGCGCTGTGGAAGAGATGGAAGCAGTGTGTACACATGCTGAGATTAACGGAGAGGTTGTAGCATTAACCGAAGAACTGCGGCAAAATATGCGGGTTGTCAACCGGCGGATGAATGAGCAGGGAATGCGTGTGATTGCTGTTGCTGTGAAAAAAGATGTTCATAGTGAACCAATTTATAATACAGAAGATGAACAGAATATGACATTGATTGGGTTTATGGGATTTTTAGATCCAGCCAAAAAATCTGCTATTACTGCAATCCGCTCTCTCCATGAGCATGGTGTAAATGTGAAGGTATTGACAGGAGACAATGATATTGTCGCAAAGAAAGTGTGTAGTGATGTAGGCATTGAGGTTTCTCATGTTGTTTTAGGTACAGAGCTTGATGAACTGTCAGAGGAACAACTGGCGGAGGAAGTCGAAAAGACGAATCTATTTGCGAAGCTGAATCCTATGCAAAAATCACGACTGATTGAAGCGCTGCAAAAGAATGGTCATACTGTAGGATTTATGGGAGATGGCATAAACGATGCCCCAGCTCTGAGAAAAGCAGATGTAGGTATTTCAGTAGATACAGCAGCTGATATTACAAAGGATGCCAGTTCAATAATCCTGCTTGAAAAGAGCCTCAATGTACTTGAATCAGGTGTAATTGAAGGACGTAAGGTTTTCAGCAACATGATGAAATATATCAAGATTACCATTAGTTCAAATTTTGGAAATGTTTTTTCCATTTTAGTAGCCAGTGCATTTCTGCCATTTCTACCTATGTTATCCATTCAACTGCTGATTCAAAATCTGATTTACGATGTCGCTCAGTTGACAATTCCGTGGGACAATGTTGATGAGGAAGAACTGGTGAAACCTGTTCGCTGGGAAATTAACAGTTTAGCCAAATTTACATTATGTATTGGTCCTGTCAGCAGTATTTTTGATATTATGACCTACTTGGTTATGTGGTTTGTTTTCAGTGCTAATACGGTAGCTAGTCAAAGTTTATTCCAAACAGGATGGTTTGTAGTTGGCTTGGTAAGCCAAACTTTAGTGGTTCATATGGTTCGTACAAGAAAGCTGCCGTTTATTCAAAGTATTGCATCAGCACCTGTTATAATGACAAGCTTGGCTGCCATTATACTGGGAATCGGCTTAGTATTAAGTCCCCTTAAAGCTGTTTTTGATTTCACTGCTCTGCCAGGTACTTACTGGGGCTGGTTTATCGTCATTATTTTGCTATACTTAATTACTGTGGAATTTGCGAAAAGACTATATATTCGTTTGACAAAGGAATGGATTTAACAGCGAATAATTTAAAAAGGATTTCGACTTTTGTCGGAATCTTTTTTTATAAAGTGACTAGTAATTAATATAATACATATTGTTTCACATTTTTAATTATTTCCCGTATCATTAATATGTAGGTATTGCTTACAATTTTAAAAGATGATAGCTATTGAAATGAAAATACATAAAGCTCTTTTAGGGAATAACAATAATAGGAATTTTTTTTTGAAAAGGGATTTTTTAAAGCATGAGAGCTTTATTTAAATTCTTTAAACTCCTTTTGACAAAAGTTAAATTGAAGGATACGACTATTTTGTTTTCTAATCATTTTTCAATGGTTATGATTGGAAAGTTAATAAGTGAGCAAGTAGAATAAGTGTAGATAATTACTACAATTAATGAACTGTTATATTTTTTTGATGTAAATACTGTAACAGCAGTTGAAATAAAGCAAAAACAGCTAAGGAACAGAATGAAACGTTTTCTTGCTTGTGATTTTTATCACTAATCGCTGTTTTATCAGTCTTTTTAAGGCTAAGTCTTTTTTCCTGGAAAATAGAATATTTTACTTGCTCTTTTCATTGATTAATGATAATTTGTATATGTAGCCGATAAAGTGATACAGTTTAAATCGCTGTTTCATTTTTTCGAAATAATAAGAATCGTTAATAGAGAGGATTGTGTGACAAAATGGCAAAGAAGCAAAAACCTATTGATTTCAACCAATTAATGGACGAAGTCAACGCAGAGTTCCCAACTTATCAAGTATTGGATCAAGAGGGGAAAGTAGTAAACAAAGATTTAGTACCAGATTTATCCGATGAAGAACTAGTAGAATTGATGACACGTATGGTTTGGTCCCGTGTACTTGATCAACGCTCAACTGCGTTGAACCGCCAAGGACGTTTGGGCTTTTATGCTCCAACTGCTGGACAGGAAGCAAGTCAGCTGGCAAGTCATTTTGCGATGGAAAAAGAAGATTATTTGTTACCAGGTTATCGCGATGTGCCTCAACTTGTACAACATGGTCTTCCTTTGAAAGAAGCATTTCTATGGTCAAGAGGACATGCTGGCGGGAATATGTATGCTGAAGATTTACATGCAATGCCTCCACAAATTATCATTGGAGCGCAATATATCCAAGCAGCAGGTGTTGCTCTTGGTATGAAGAAACGCGGAAAGAAAAACGTTGTCTTCACATATACTGGCGACGGTGGTTCTTCTCAAGGGGACTTCTATGAAGCAATTAACTTTGCTGGCGCTTATCAAGCAAATGGTGTATTCATTATTCAAAATAATGGTTTTGCAATTTCCACTCCTCGTGAGAAGCAGACTGCTGCTAAAACACTAGCACAAAAAGCTGTAGCGGCTGGAATTCCAGGGATTCAAGTAGATGGTATGGATCCATTGGCTGTTTATGCTGTAGCTAAAGAAGCGCGCGACTGGGCAGCAGAAGGAAATGGTCCAGTATTGATTGAAACACTAACTTACCGTTATGGTCCGCATACATTGTCTGGTGATGATCCAACTCGTTACCGTTCAAAAGAAATGGACGGCGAATGGCAAGCAAAAGATCCGTTGATTCGTTTCCGTAACTACTTAACTGAAAAGGGTTTGTGGTCTGAAGAAAAAGAAGAACAAATTATTGAAGAAACAAAAGAACAAATTAAAACTGCAATTGCAGAAGCTGATAAAGTTGGCAAACAAAAAGTTTCTCACTTCCTGAAAAACATGTTTGAAGTTCAACCACAAAGTATTAAAGAACAAATTGCAATTTACGAAGCAAAGGAGTCGAAATAATCATGGCACAAAAAACAATGATTCAAGCTATTACTGATGCTCTAGCTCTTGAGCTGGAGAACGACGAAAATGTATTGGTTTTTGGTGAAGATGTTGGTAAAAACGGCGGTGTATTCCGTGCAACAGAAGGCTTACAAGAAAAGTTTGGCGAAGATCGTGTATTCGATACTCCTTTGGCTGAGTCCGGTATTGGCGGATTGGCATTTGGACTAGCTTTAGAAGGATACCGTCCAGTTCCTGAAATTCAGTTTTTCGGTTTTATCTTTGAAACAATGGATGCAGTAGTGGCTCAAATGGCACGTACTCGTTACCGTATGAGCAGCACAAGAAATATTCCAGTAACAATTCGTTCTCCATTTGGCGGCGGCGTTCATACACCTGAACTTCATTCGGATAATTTAGAAGGTTTGATGGCTCAATCTCCAGGCTTGCGCGTGGTTATCCCATCTAACCCTTATGATGCCAAAGGCTTGTTGATTTCTTCTATTAGAAGTAATGACCCTGTTGTATTTTTAGAGCATATGAAATTGTATCGTTCATTCCGTGAGGAAGTGCCGGACGAAGCTTACGAAGTACCTTTAGACAAAGCAGCTGTTACCCGTAAAGGAACAGATGTGTCAATTATCACTTATGGTGCAATGGTTCGTGAAGCAATTAAAGCTGCAGAAAATCTTGAAAAGGAAAATATTTCTGTAGAAATCATCGATTTGCGCACAGTCGCTCCACTTGATATCGAAACAATTATTGCTTCGGTTGAAAAAACTGGACGTGTGGTTGTTGTTCAGGAAGCTCAAAAACAAGCGGGCGTTGCTGCCCAAGTGGTTTCAGAAATTTCAGAAAGATCTATTCTTTCACTACAAGCACCAATTGGCCGTGTATCAGCACCAGATACCATCTTCCCATTTGGTCAAGCGGAAAATATTTGGTTGCCTAACGCTTCTGATATCGAAGCAAAAGTGAAGGAAATCGCTGAATTTTAATAAGTAAAGAAGGGAAGAAAGAAACGATGGCTTATCAATTTAAACTACCGGATATCGGTGAAGGAATCGCAGAAGGCGAAATCGTAAAATGGTTCGTTAAAGTCGGCGATACAATTAATGAAGATGATACACTTTTAGAAGTGCAGAACGATAAATCAGTGGAAGAAATTCCATCTCCAGTGACTGGGACAGTAAAGAATATTGTTGTATCAGAAGGTACTGTAGCAAATGTTGGTGATGTACTGGTTGAAATTGATGCACCAGGACATGAAGACAATGAAGGCGACAGCGGGGTTGCGGCTCAAGAGCAAACACCTGCACAGCCCGCAGCGACCCCAACAGCAGCTGCTGATTCCAATACAGGGGTTTTCCAATTCAAATTACCAGATATTGGTGAAGGAATTGCAGAAGGCGAAATCGTAAAATGGTTCGTCAAAGAAGGCGATACAATTAATGAAGACGATACCCTTTTAGAAGTGCAAAATGATAAATCAGTGGAAGAAATTCCGTCGCCAGTGACTGGGACTGTGAAGAAAATTGTTGTATCAGAAGGTACTGTAGCAAATGTTGGTGATGTACTGGTTGAAATCGATGCACCAGGACATAATTCAGCTCCTTCAAGTAGTGCAGCATCAGCAGCACCTGCGAAAACAGAAGCAGCGAGTGCGCCAGCTACTGAATCGACTGGAGTTGTTGCAGCAGCTGATCCAAACAAGCGGGTCTTAGCAATGCCGTCAGTACGTCAATATGCTCGTGAAAAAGATGTAGATATCACTCAGGTATCAGCAACTGGTAAAGGTGGACGTGTCGTTAAAGAAGATATTGACAGCTTCTTAACTAATGGTGGTTCAGTATCGGCTGCAGAAACTACTGCACCAGCGAAGGATACAGCTTCTACATCTGCAGAAACAACGGCAGCTGCACCAGTTAAGCCGGCACAGACATTTACTTCAAGCCTGGGTGAATTGGAAACACGTGAAGCAATGACACCAACACGTAAAGCGATTGCGAAAGCAATGGTAAACAGCAAACATACAGCTCCGCATGTGACCCTGCATGATGAAGTAGAAGTATCCAAGCTATGGGATCATCGTAAGAAATTCAAAGATGTTGCTGCAGAAAATGGTACAAAATTAACATTCTTGCCATATGTTGTTAAAGCATTGACAGCAACTGTTCAAAAATTCCCTGTGTTAAATGCCTCAATTGATGATGCAAAACAGGAAATCGTTTATAAAAATTACTTTAATATTGGGATTGCAACAGATACGGATCATGGTCTGTACGTTCCTAATGTTAAAAATGCGAACACAAAGAGTATGTTTGCTATTGCTGATGAGATTAATGAAAAAGCCGGTCTGGCAGTAGAAGGAAAATTAGCTGCTCAGGACATGCGTGATGGAACTATCACAATCAGCAATATTGGTTCAGTTGGCGGCGGCTGGTTTACACCAGTTATCAACTACCCTGAAGTCGCTATTTTAGGTGTAGGAACAATTGCTCAACAACCAGTAGTAAATGCGGATGGTGAAATTGTTGTAGGTCGCATGATGAAACTTTCAATGAGTTTCGACCACCGTATTGTTGACGGTGCAACTGCTCAAAAAGCAATGAACAACATCAAACGTTTACTAGCTGATCCAGAATTATTATTGATGGAAGGATGATTGACAAATGGTAGTAGGAGATTTTGCCATTGAATTAGATACAGTTGTAATCGGTGCGGGACCTGGCGGCTATGTAGCTGCCATCCGTGCTGCCGAAATGGGACAGAAGGTCGCGATTATTGAACGCGAATTTATCGGCGGAGTTTGTCTGAATGTAGGATGTATTCCTTCTAAAGCGCTAATCGCTGCTGGTCATCATTATCAAGAATCACTGGATTCAACTTTGTTTGGTGTAACGACTGAAAATGTTTCATTAGATTTCGGGAAAACACAGGAATGGAAAGATAACAAAGTTGTTAATACATTAACTTCCGGTGTAGGCATGCTTTTGAAAAAGCACAAAGTAGAAATTATTGAAGGAGAAGCATTTTTTGTAGATGATCATACACTTCGTGTTATTCATCCGGATTCTGCACAAACATACTCATTCAATAATGCAATTGTTGCAACTGGCTCTCGCCCAATTGAAATTCCAGGATTTAAGTTCGGCGGACGTGTTCTGGATTCAACAGGCGGATTAAACTTAAAGGAAGTACCTGAAAAGTTTGTAATTATCGGCGGCGGTGTTATTGGCGCAGAACTGGGTGGCGCTTATGCTAATCTTGGTTCTGAAGTAACGATTATTGAAGGAACTCCTTCAATTTTACCAACTTATGAAAAAGATATGGTGAAGCTTGTTGTCGATGATTTTGCCAAAAAAGGTGTGAAGATTGTCACTTCTGCTATGGCAAAAGAAGCAGTCGATAACGGTGACAGCGTAACTGTTAAATACGAAGTAGATGGTAAACAAGAAGAAGTAACTGCGGATTATGTGATGGTTACGGTAGGTCGTCGTGCGAATACAGATGATTTAGGACTTGAACAAGCAGGTGTTGAGCTTGGTGAGCGCGGCTTAATCAAAGTAGACAATCAAGGACGTACAAATGTATCGAATATCTTTGCAATCGGAGATATCGTTCCAGGAGCCGCTCTAGCTCATAAAGCTAGCTATGAAGCAAAAATCGCAGCAGAAGCCATTTCTGGCAAAAAAGTAGCTGTTGATTATAAAGCAATGCCGGCAGTAGCCTTTACAGATCCTGAGTTAGCATCTGTTGGGATGACTGTTGCAGAAGCAAAAGAAGCTGGAATTGAAGCCAAAGGCTATAAATTCCCGTTCGCCGGTAACGGCCGCGCTATCTCATTAGGCAAAACAGAAGGCTTTGTCCGTCTGGTAACGACTGTTGAAGATAACGTGATTATCGGTGCTCAAATTGCTGGTGTAGGCGCAAGTGATATGATCTCTGAAATGGCGCTAGCTATTGAATCAGGGATGAATGCGGAAGACATTGCATTGACTATCCATCCACACCCTTCTCTAGGGGAAATTGTTATGGATGCTTCTGAATTGGCTTTAGGTTTGCCAATCCATATTTAAGCATATCATATATTTTGTCACACAGAAAAACCGGGCTGGCCAAGCCTGGTTTTTTACTATAAAATTCAAAAAAAGAAACTGATAAAATCAAAGGATAGGTTTCTTTTTTTTGTTAGTTATATTTTATTGTTCTTCCTAAAACGACCACCAAATATACTAACTAATTTTTCTATAATCCAGTTTTTTTGATTAATTGTATGCACAATCCTTAGCGGAAATAACAGAAAAGTTTTTGCTCATAATCTGAAGAGTAGCATGTAGATGGGCTGGCAACAAATCAATCAGTAAATGTTTTCAGGCTCTCCTGATACAAAAGATCATCAATTTCCGGGATAGTTAATTGCTGAATAATGCCATAAATAACCACAGCATCCCAGCTGTTTTTAGGATAAAGCTGAGCAAAACCGGTTTTTTTCAGCAACTCATTCAGCTCATCTAAAGTCAGTGTCATACCGATTCCCAGAGCAATCAGACGCTCTCTAGGCGGCTTTCGCTTTCCATCAAAGTACTGATAACCAGTAGCTTCGGCAATCCCGGCTTTTCTTAGCACAGAGCTTTTAGAAAGTTTTTTTTTATTCAACCAGTCAGAAAGCTGCTGCTCTATATTGTATTCAATTGTATGAGGTTTTGTTTCAGAAATTGCGGTTTTAAAACTTTCAGCTTGTTTTAAAGAATTCAATAATTGATGTGTTTCTTTTTCTTTCATTTTCTGCTCCTTTAAAATGGTATAAAAATAGTATACAATGACTTAGAGAAAGATAAAATATCTTCCTGTGTTTTTTTTATTATCCTGTAAAATTGAGCAAAATGGGGTTAGCGATAAATGGAAAATGAGTGGACAGAAAAGCGTTCGTTGAATGGGTATCGACATATCGAGGAGTTAACGGCTAAGGAGAATGGTCCTGTACTGGTACGAAGTGAAAAAAATCAGCAGTTCTGGGTAAAAAAACAATATCCAATAGCTTTGAGAGAAAGCTTAGAGACACTGAAGCAAATCAGGCATATCAACTTACCTAAAATTGAAGAGGTATTTGTTGAAGAAAAGCAATTATTTCTTTACGAGGAGTATATCCATGGAACAACCTTGAGTGACCGCATTCGTTCATCTGAACAGATGGATACGAGGCAGATTCTGGAGCTTGCCAGAGATATTTTAGCTGGGTTGTCAGAGCTGCATAAGTATGGCGTGATTCATCGAGATATTAAACCATCAAATATAATGATTACAAACGATGAGACCATTAAACTGATTGACTTTGATGCAGTTCGGATTATTAGCGGAGAAAAAGATACAGATACGGTGCAGTTGGGAACTGTAGGTTTCGCGGCACCTGAGCAGTTTGGGTTTGCTGAAACGGATCAGCGCAGTGACCTCTATTCTTTGGGCGTTGTAATGAATGTCTGTGCCACTTTAGATTATCCTAAAAATAAATTGACTGAAGAGCCTTTACTGAAAGAAATCATTTCAAAAGCGGTACGGATTGATCCGAGTGACCGTTATCAGACAGCTGAAGCTATGAGAGCGGCAGTAATTACCAGTTTGAAATTATTGGATTCCGTTGAAGCGAGAGCAAATGAACAACTGGCTTCTACTCAAAACAAAACTGATTTTGAACTGCCAAAACCTGTATCAGCTCCCCCAAAAAAACAAGAATCTGAGAGGTTCGATGCTCAGGTTTTCTCTACAAATAAAAAAAAGAAACAGAACTTTTTTAGCCAATACGTTCCCGGCTTTAGAACAGGACAGTGGTGGAAGAAGGTGCTGGCCGTTGCGTTCTACGCTGTTTCGATTAATCAAATTGTTTATATCTTTTCAAGTAGTGCAGAGACTTATGAGAAGATTCTTGATTTAACAGATTTTTTTATGATTTTTATTATTCCGATGATGATGTATACAAATTTTCTTGATTTTCATCGCGATTTACCCCTATTATCATCAGATTCCCAAACGAAACGGGTAATCGGATATGTGGTTCTCGCTGTATGCTGGTTCTTGCTGCTGCTGCTTTATTTTGCTTTTAGGCCAGTTATATAAAAATGGAAGCTCGAAACAACAACTTTTTCCTGCTTATTTGCATTTGAGTGTTGGAAGATAGGCCTTTGTTAATCAGCCTTTACGGTATTAAAACAAAAAAGCGTCGAATTATGCATATTGCATAAGATTTAAATTGACAGATTGAGTATGATTACTATAGAAATACGGATCAGCAAACCAGAAAATCATCTAGCCTGTTTTAAGAATAAAAGACAGCTGTCAGACCAACAGCTGAAGTTTGGTAGACTTGTTATTCTTAAAGGGCTATAGACAGCAGGAGACTGCCATGATTTTCGCGTTAGTTTGCAATTGTCTAGTGACATCAAATGTTTATTGAATCAACGACGTTCTGTTATTAAAGGGGTTAAGAGTTAAATGAAAGTGTTTTAGGGGACAGAACAATGTTTTTTCTATAAGCAGGTACACTCAATCGACAGCCCAATGTTTTTGATGCATTCAATCAGTTTTCGCTTCTTTTAGAGTTAAAAAATCAAATGTATCTCCATGTCAAAGACTATTTGATTGAAAACTTTGGTTGCTTGATTCGTTATTTTGTTTAGCTGATGTAGCATAAGTATACAGCAGCTAAAAGGAGTATGAAAAAGGTAGAGTAAAAGGGTAGCAACAAAAGAAACAGGATAAGGAGCTTTCCATTTTTGGAAGTCCTTATCCTGTTTCTTTTGAATTAGCCAAACAACAGTTGAATGATTGCAAATAAAATATTCATGGCAACAATCAGTGAGCAAATGATGAGATGGCGTCTTTTTCGCATCATTGCAATGGCGATGAATTCTCTTAAAAAAGCATTTGGTAAAAAGTAAAAAGCCGTTTTTGCGCCGATGCCGTCAGCTTTTATGTTTGCTTCTTTGGCAAAAAGGCCGGCACGGAACAGATGGTAATTATTTGTGGTGAAAATTGCCTGATAGCTGGTGCCGCCAAAATCCTGTTCCATAATTTCTTTAGAGAATTTCATGTTTTCCAAGGTGTTTTTGGAGTTGGCTTCAACTAAAATATCTTCTTCCGGGATGCCCTTTTCTAGAGCGTATTGCTTCATGGCTAAACTTTCAGCCAAATGCTCATCATCTCCTTTACCGCCTGACATTAGCAGCTTGGGCGGCACGTCAGTCGCTTGCTTTTGCTTTTGATAAAATTGAATGCCTCTTTCAATACGCTTGCCTAATAGCGGTGGGACGGTTTTCCCGTTAAGCAGACCAGCTCCCAAAACAATAATGTAATGCTGAGTGTACTTTGGTCTGTTAAACTGATAAAGCACAGAAATAGTTAGGAAATTATAAAAAACGATGGCAAAATAAGCGATGCACATTGGAAACATAGAAAATAGTGATGCGGCCCATAGAGGCAGGTAACGTCCGGAAACATAGCTGAGTATAAGGAAACCTGTCAACGCAAGTGCCAGCAGCAAGGTAAGCAGGTTAGCTAGCGAGTGCCCTTCTTTACGCCAGACAACAACAGCATTCCAATAAAGAAAGATGATTAGTGCATAAATACCAACCAATAACAATAGAAGTAGTAGGACAAAAATTCCAGCAAGCAGAAAAATCAAAAATGGACTGCGGCTGCTGATGGCTAATAGCCCTAAGTACAAGCCGAAGCTGACTAAAAAGAAATTAAATAGCAATCCATTTATCAAGCGTCTTTTTTCTCTTCGATAAAAAAAGAAAAATAGACAAAAGAAAAAAAGCGGAATTAAAATAAAATAAGTTCGATCCTTGATCTCTAAAGAGAGAAGATAAATGCTGAAACAGCCAAGGGTCCAGATGAATACTGGGAAAAGCCGGCTTTTCATGCGTTTTTTCCGCCATAAGGGAATCAGTACTAGTCCTATCAGAAAAATCAAGGCTAATGATAAATCAAAATTCATTTTCATTACAGCTCCTTTAAATATAATCCATCCTAAGTATAGCGAAAAATATACATAAAAGATAACAAAAACTTTTTCTTTTATATTTTAAGAGAGTCTAGAATGTTGTGATTTAGTGATTTAGGTGAAAAGCACCTTTGCGGTCTATCAGGGATTTGTTATAATAGGTAAAAACGAGTAAGGAGAAATAAGATGGGATTATTTAGTGGTTTGATTGGTAATGCTTCTGCACAGTCAAATGAAAAAGCAGAAGAAAAGCTAAAGGATTTTTTAGTTCCAGGTGAACAAATTGAGCTTGCATTTAAACTGATTCGCGACATGGTAATTTTCACAAATAAACGTTTGTTAATAATAGACAAACAAGGCATGACAGCAAAAAAGACGGAATACAAATCAATTCCATACCGGGCAATCTCAAGATTCTCTGTAGAAACATCGGGACATTTTGATTTGGATGGGGAATTACGAATTTGGATATCCAGCGGCATAGAGCCGGCAGAAGTGCTGCAGTTTAACAAGGACAAAGATATCCTAGCTATTCAGCGAGCGCTGGCAGTAGCTGTTTTAGGATAATCAGGTGGTAAAACGTCTGATTTTAGTCGCTCATCAAGAACAATTAAAAGTTAAAAACATATAATTATATGACCGTTCATTCCTGTAGGACTAGGAAGAACGGTCATTTTTTACTTTTATTTGATTCATTTAGATAGAGAAGTTTTTAAGTAGAGACCATTCGTAATTAACTGAAAAGGGTAAAAACATATAAATGAGATGAAACATGAAAAATCGGATTATTTGATTATTCTGAAAGTGGCGGATGTTAGCTGGTAAATAAAATAAAAGAACACTGCTGATAAAAAAATGAAAACGGTTTATCTTAGTAGGTTTATCGGTTGTGATTAGATAAATAACTAATATATTCTCATTTAAATTTAACATTGATATGTCAGGAGAATGTCACAAAGTCTTAGTGAGCAGTTGTTCAAAGTGTTTACATTTTATAAGTAACTCGATATAATAACTAAAATTAGAAAATGATTAAAATTTGGATAAAAAGGAGGTTTAATCATTTGGAGACTAAGAGCAAAAAGATATTCACTAAAAACGGAATAAACTATCATTATTATTCTTTAAAAGCATTAGAAGATGATTATCCTATAGAAATCACACGGCTGCCGTACAGTATTCGAACATTGCTGGAGTCTGTGCTCAGACAAAAAAATGACCAAGAAATCACAGATAAGCATATAACAGATTTAGCTTTTTGGAAGCCAGATCAGAAGAATGACGGTTCTGTGCCATTTAAGCCGGCGAGGGTTATCTTACAAGACTTTACTGGTGTACCAGTTGTCGTAGACTTAGCTTCATTAAGAGAAACGTATGCACAGCTAGGAGGCGCTCCAGAAGAAATTAACCCTGAAATACCAGTTGATTTAGTTATTGATCACTCTGTACAGGTAGATGTAGCAGGAACAAAATATGCGCTGGAACGAAACATGAATATGGAATTTCAACGAAATCAGGAGCGCTATCGTTTCCTGAACTGGGCTCAGAAGGCATTTGATAATTATCGGGTGGTTCCTCCGGCAACAGGGATTGTTCATCAAGTAAATGTTGAATATCTTGCAGATGTTGTTGTTCAAAAAGAGCTAGATAATACTAATATTTTATTATATCCAGATACACTGGTAGGAACAGATTCACATACGACAATGGTAAATGCCCTTGGTGTTTTAGGCTGGGGCGTTGGCGGGATTGAAGCAGAAGCCTGTATGCTGGGAGAACCATCGTATTTTCCAATACCTGAAGTAATAGGCGTACGCTTGGTGAACGAGTTGGCAGAAGGGGCGACGGCTACTGATTTGGCCTTGAAAGTGACACAGGTATTGAGAGAAACCAAGGTAGTTGGTAAGTTTGTTGAGTTTTTTGGTCCAGGGCTGACCTCGCTATCGCTTGCTGATCGGGCGACAGTTGCCAATATGGCCCCAGAATATGGTGCTACCTGCGGATTTTTCCCCGTAGATGATGAAACAATACGTTATTTGAAGCTAACTGGACGGGAAGAAGAAAAAATTGAAGTTGCTCAGACTTATTTGAAAGCCAACCAATTGTATTATTCTCCTTCAGATCAAGTAGCGTATTCTCAGATTGTTGAATTGGATTTGGCGGCCATCGAAGCAAATTTGGCTGGTCCAAAAAGACCTCAGGATTTAATCCCGCTTTCTCATATGAAAGAAACCTTTATCGAAAACTTTCCTTCACAAGTACCAGCCTCTAAAAAAGAGTACACTGTAACGATTGACGGAACAGAAGTCTCGCTTTCTGATGGAGCTGTTGCAATTGCTGCGATTACCTCTTGTACAAACACATCGAATCCTTATGTCATGTTAAGCGCGGGGCTAACAGCGAAAAAAGCGGTTGAGCTGGGATTAACTGTTCCAAAATCAGTAAAAGCATCATTGGCGCCAGGTTCGAAAGTGGTGACTGCTTATTTAGAAAACGCCGGACTGCTGCCTTATTTAGAAAAGCTTGGTTTTTATGTGGTAGGTTATGGCTGTACAACCTGCATAGGTAATTCAGGGAATCTTAGCGAAGAAATTGAAGAATTAATGAATCAAGAAAATCTTCTTTTAGCAGGAGTGTTAAGCGGCAACCGTAATTTTGAAGGGCGTATTCATCCGCTGGTAAAAGCAAACTATCTTGCCTCGCCCCCTCTGGTTGTTTTATATGCATTAGCAGGTACAGTTAACATTGATTTGCTGAATGAACCAATAGGAACTGGTCATAATAATCAACCAGTATATTTCCGTGATCTTTGGCCAACCACTCAGGAAATTCAAGAATATGTTGATTCATGGGTTACACCAGAGCTATTTAAGGAACATTATCAGCAAGTATTTCAGTCTAATGAGGAATGGAATAAGATTCAGACGGAAGCTTCACCATTGTATGGCTGGGAAGAAGCTTCAACTTATATTGCCAATCCGCCTTATTTTGAGGAGATGGAGAAGGAGAAAAAGCAAATAAAACCGTTAAAAGAGCTGACTGTTTTGGCCAAATTTGGTGATTCTGTGACAACGGATCATATCTCGCCGGCGGGAATTATTCCTAAAAACAGTCCAGCAGGCCGTTATTTGATAGAGCATGGTATTGAACCTCGTGCATTTAACTCCTACGGCTCCAGAAGAGGACACCATGAGGTGATGATGCGGGGAACCTTGGCTAACATTAGAATTCAAAATCAGCTGGTTCCAGAGGTTGAAGGCGGCTATACGAACTATTTTCCTGATGAAGAGACGCTGTCAATTTATGATGCAGCGATGAAATACAAAGAGCAAGGGATTGGAACTGTTCTTTTAGCAGGAGACGATTACGGTATGGGATCGTCTAGAGACTGGGCAGCTAAAGGGGTCCAACTGCTGGGAGTTCAGGCAGTGATAGCCAAAAGTTATGAACGTATTCACCGGTCAAATCTAGTGATGATGGGAATTCTTCCTTTACAGTTTATGGCTGGTGAAGATGCTGAAACATTGGGACTGACAGGCCGGGAAAAATTCGATATTGAAATTGATGACACAGTAGAGGTGGGCGCAGAAGTAACTGTTACTGCGAGAAAAGAAGATGGCAGCAGTAGTAAATTTTCAACAACTGTTCGTTTTGATTCACCAGTAGATATTAGCTATTACCAGCATGGGGGAATCTTACCAATGGTTATCCGTAAAAAACTGTCAAATAAGGTTACAGCTTTATAAAGAGGCAAAGGAGGAATTGTCTATGGAAATTCATAAGGGATTAAACGGCGTCGTTGTATCTGAAACAAAAATTAGTGCAATCGTTGATAACCAGCTGTTATTTGCTGGATATAATATAGACGAGCTGATTCATAAGAATGTCCTGTTTGAAGAAGTTATCTATTTACTGTGGTATCTTAAAGCGCCAAATAAAGAAGAGTTAACCCGCTTCAAGCAGGAGTTGTATGATCAAATGCCGGTGTCTGATACAATCATCACCTGTCTGAAGATCCAAACGAGAGAAAATCTGCACCCAATGAGTGTTTTGCGCTCTACGATTTCTCTTTTGGGTGTATTTGATCCTTTCGCAGAGGAAACTGATCAGGAAGCTGTATACAAACAAAGCTTAGCTCTGCAAGCCAAAATCCCCACTATAATCGCGGCGTATGCCCGCTTAAGACGAGGCTTAGATCCGATTCCGCCTAAACAGGACGGCACAGAGCTGGCGGAAAATTTTCTTTACATGCTTACCGGAGAAGAACCGGATAGTATGCAGATTTATGGCATGAATCAGGCACTGGTTCTGCATGCTGATCATGATTTCAACGCCAGTACATTTACGGCTAGAGTTTGCTCATCGACCCTATCGGATGTATATTCGTGCATTACCGCTGCGATTGGTGCCCTAAAAGGACCGCTTCATGGCGGCGCAAACGAAAAGGTTTTTGATATGCTCAGAGAGATTGCAGAAGGAAATCTCTCAGTAGAAGAATATTTAGACTACAAACTGGACCGAAAAGAGAAAGTGATGGGCTTCGGTCATCGCGTATATAAAACAGAAGATCCTCGGAAGAAGCATTTGAAACGGTTGGCTCAAAAGCTGACAGCAGCAGATGACAAGCAGCATTGGTACTTTCTTTCCTGCCAAATTGAACAGTATTTGAAAGAAAAGAAAGGGTTGATTCCTAATGTGGATTTCTATTCGGCAACCGTCTATCATTGCTTGGGAATTGACAGCGACTTGTTTACGCTGCTGTTTGCAATGAGCAGGGTATCTGGGTGGCTGGGGCACGTTCACGAACAGAAGGAAGAAGATTGTCTCATTCGCCCGCGGTCTTTTTATGTAGGAGAAAAATATAGTTGTTATCCAACGATTGAACAGGCAAATGGAGGGATGGAAGCGTGAGTTTTAGTCAGATTCATATGAACGAACAAGGGGAGTTAACTGTTCCGGATAAACTAATTATCCCATTTATTGAAGGCGATGGAATTGGTCCTGAAATTTGGTCAGCAGCTAAAGCTGTTTTTGATGCGGCTGTTGAAAAAGCTTATGGGGGAGAAAAAGAAGTCGAGTGGCAGGAGCTTTTAGCGGGAGAAAAAGCATTTACCAGCATAGGAAGTTGGTTGCCTCAGGAAACCTTAGAGACCATTAAAAGTCATTTAATAGCAATAAAAGGACCGCTTACAACTCCGATTGGCGGAGGCTTTCGCTCGCTAAATGTGACGTTAAGGCAAGAACTGGATCTTTATGTCTGCTATCGACCGGTACGGTATTTTGAAGGTGTTCCATCTCCTCTCAAACGCCCGGAGCTTACCGATATGCTGATTTTTAGGGAGAACACAGAGGATATTTATGCGGGTATTGAATTTCCAGCGGAAAGTGTGGAAGCAAAAAAATTAATCACTTTTCTAAAACAGGAATTAGGTACTGAAAAAATCCGTTTTCCAAAAACTTCTGCCATAGGAATTAAGCCTGTATCGAAGGAAGGAAGTGTCCGAATGGTTCGAAGTGCCATTCAGGAGGCTATTAAGAAAAATAGAAAGTCTGTTACATTGGTTCATAAAGGCAATATCATGAAATTTACAGAAGGTGGTTTTAAGCAATGGGGTTATGAACTGGCTGAAAATGAATTTTCAGATGTTACTTTTAGTTGGAATCAGTATCTAACAATAAAAAAAGAGCAAGGCTATGAACAGGCTGAGAAGGCTTTATCTAAAGCTAAAGTAGAAGGGAAAATTATCATTAAAGACCGGATTGCTGATATCTTTCTGCAGGACATCCTGCTTCATCCAGAAGAGTATGATGTTATTGCTACACTGAATTTGAATGGTGATTACATTTCAGATGCTTTGGCCGCTCAGGTTGGCGGCATCGGTATTGCTCCTGGGGCGAATATAAATTTCCAGACAGGGCATGCTATCTTTGAAGCGACTCATGGAACAGCACCAGAATTTGCCGGCTTGGATCAGCTAAATCCTTCTTCACTGCTCCTATCGGGAGCGTTGATGTTTGAATATATTGGCTGGTTGGAAGTTCGTGATTTAATTGTACAAAGCATTGAAGCTGCGATAAAAAATAAAACAGTTACTATAGATTTTGCTGATCAGATGACAAACGCTCATTGTTTGAAATGTTCGGAATTTGGTGATTTATTGGCAAAATGGGTCAAAGAGCAATAAAGAGAGAAAAAGAGTTGTCAGAAAGATGGTTACGCTTTCTGACAACTCTTTCTAAATGATGACAAAAAAACCTGACGGTTATCCGTCAGGTCTAATAGGCTAATTACGCTTTGTTAACGTTAGTTGCTTGAGGTCCGCGTTGACCATCTTCGATGTCGAAAGTAACTGCTTGACCTTCTTCTAAAGTTTTGAAACCGTCGCCTTGGATAGCTGAGAAATGTACGAATACGTCGTTTCCGTTTTCAGCTGTGATAAATCCAAAACCTTTGTCTGAGTTGAACCATTTTACTGTACCTGTTTCCATAATAGAAAATCCTCCTTATGTTTCGAAAAATATTGTGCAATTACTTGAAGGGTGAAAATG
Organism: Enterococcus sp. LJL51; assembly: GCF_054871795.1. Classification (NCBI taxonomy): domain Bacteria; kingdom Bacillati; phylum Bacillota; class Bacilli; order Lactobacillales; family Enterococcaceae; genus Enterococcus; species Enterococcus sp. LJL51. The sequence continues at coordinate 133,711 of NZ_JBTXLW010000006.1, forward strand.
TGGAGGATGTTTACTATACATGAAACAACTACACATATACTACCGAACAAAAACTACATTTATTACTATAACATACATTTTTAGTTTTGCATAGTAAATCAGCTATTTATTAAATTTTTCATTAGTGTAAAATCTTTTTCCTTATATCACAAATTTTTCTGGTATACTATAGCTATATTAAGCATTAAATATGGACGTGAAGACAGAGAACATATCGTTGAAATCTATTCCGAAGGCGCAGTCTAGGAGCTGCATAGACTTGAAAGCAGGTAGGGTTCAAGTTGTTTAGATGAGAATGGTTTCTGTAGACGAAATAGAGAGTTTTACCCGGTTTCTTTAGAATATTTGATTTACTTAATTATAAATCGTATCTGAGCTGCTGTTGCAGAAGCATTTCAGGTACGTCTATTTTTTTTGCCTTTTTATTGAATTTGTACTTAAAGGGTAGGAAAATGAAATGCTATTGTCAGAGCATAACGGAACAAATGAATTAAAGAGAAATAGAATAGTTTTGAAAGTAGTAAAAGACAAGTAAATCTACTAAGTCAAAAAAATTTGCTTGTTTTAAGGATAATTGTTGACAAAGAAGGAATAATTGCGTATTATTTTAATTACCAACAACAACCTTTTTATTTTTCATTTTACTCTTAATTGAGTAATACTCCTTTTTGGCTATCTCTTCGGAGATAGCCTTTTTTGTTCTTCATGATTAAAGTTTGTCTCTATGTCATATTGTATTGATAGGATAAAAGCTGAATAAAATTGCAGCACTTGGAAAAAAACAGAAATTTCAGGTTTAGTTTTAAGTTTTTTGTTTGAAAAAGAGAAGCTGCGGAGATATTCGCGAATGTCCTTTTAATGTTCTGGAAAAACTGCTTTATACAAATATATCAACGAAAAAAGATAGAAGCTAACTATAAGCGGCTCCCTTGATTACCTATTATTTATTTAGGTTCAGACAAAAGAAAAAACCGGAATCGTAGTTAGATTCCGGACACAATTTAGTACAGATTTGTTTTTAGTAGCGTAAAATACCTAAGAGTGATTTTTCATCGGGCGCAGCATGCTGTTCTAAAACAAAAACATTTCCACCTGTCTTGATAACAGCGTATGCGGTATTATTTAAAAGTTTTCGACGGTCAAACTCTTCAGAAGACATCTCGTTAGTCTCGTTAATAAAGTTTGCTGTAGCAATAAAGAAATGTGACAATCGTCCTTCCTTGGCTGCTGGAACGATGTCGACTAGCTGGTCTACAAATTTCTTATCCATCAACTCATTATAGTTTTCAGTTTCCAATTCTTCTAGATGCTGATTAATCTTTTCCGCACCTGCGCTTATTTCTTTGATTGTTACTTGTGCAGGAGAAGAGGGAACTGAAGCACTTGTATCGAGATAGGGATTCTTGGCGATTTTCTTAAACGTAGCTTGATTTTCAGGCAGAGCATAAAGAAAAATTGGAAGATTTTCTGGATTATCAAAGGAATCCTTTAAGTAGTTATCGATAGCTTGATAATAATTAATCCAGTCAATTTCAACCTCTTCATCTTTGGGATTGATGCCATGATAAGCAACGCCTTCTTTACCAGAACCATTATAGCCAGTTCCAGCTTTAGTAGAGTAGTTCAAGTTCCCCCCTGTTAATTCATCACCTAAAGTGCCAACCAAGTCAGTCGGTGCATCCTCCGGCAGTTCTACTGGAGTAACAATCTGGTTATTTACCAGATATAGGGACATGGAGTCTCTGTTTAATGCTAAAAGATAGTAGTTGTAGGTAAACTGATTATCCTTGATAATGCCAAGTAAATAAGGTTTCTTCCCAACGTAGTATTGATTATCGACGGGAACATTGAGCTTGTATATATAAGTTTCATCTTTTGTAAAAATGATGGTTATGCTTTTTGTGGTATTCCGCCAAAAAGCGGCATCAGCCTCTAAAGCATCAATTTTTTCTTGGATGGGTGCCCAGTCATGCTCGGCAAATCGTTTTTCAAAGCGGCTTTTTGCCGATTTCCCCAAATTTTTGAAGGCCAAAATATCTTTAGAAATATCCTGATGGGCAACATGGGTGTTTAAAACAAACGTAACAAAAGGACCTTGGATATCATCTGAAAATAATTCATTGAACCGAGTTTTTCCGTTATCTGACATAATCAATTCCTCCTATAGTGAAACGTTTTCTATCTATTAAAAAGTGTAGCACAAGGAGAAGGATGTTTGAAATAATATGATTGCGAAATTCGTCAGGTAAGATGATTTTTTCTCATGGAAATTTTAATAAATCCATAGGACTTACTCATGTTTTCCGCCTTGTTTTGTAATAAAATAGGTGTATGCCAATTATCCCGAATTGGTTTTTCATACTTACTCCTACCAAGAGTAAATAACAACCTTCATTTCCACCACATTACCCGATGTGGTGGTTTTTTGTTTTAGTACTAAAGAGGCAGCCAGTTAATGATTACAAAAATCAAAGGCTCTCAATGCTTGACTGTGTTATAGAAGTGATTTGAGTATAGAAAAAAGCACTGAGATACTGTTAGTTATCCCAGTGCTTCAATGAAACGGTTGGTTCTTAACAAGCGGCTTTCCAGATTTTTGCCAAGCTCAGCCGCAGCTGATTTACCTTTTCCGTAAAATTTATATCGAATATTGTCGGCATTTGTCTTGGCCGCTATATAGGAAACGTTGAAATAGGCTTGCATTGTCTGGATCAGACGAATATACAAGGCACTTTCAGAAATACCAAAGTGCTGTGACAAACTGCTCAAGCTCCATCCTTTTTTTAAAAAACGAAAAAGTACGACATCAGGAATCAATATCGCAGAAGCCCCAATATTGGCCTGAAATTCATGAAGAATCTCATTATAAGAATAGTGAAGGCTGTTCTCTGTATCCGTAAAAATCGGATTTTCTTCATTTAGATGAAAAAGATAGTGAGTGATTTCGTGACTGATAGTAAAGTTTTTCCTTTTCTCCACCATATTCTGATTATAACCAATAGTGGTTTCCAAGCCGTCCTGAACAATCATTCCAGAAATTCTCTCTTTAGCAATACCGTCAAAAGAAAATCCTCGAATTGCCACGCCTTTTTCCTTCACATAATCCCATACATAAGAATAATAATAATCTTCATAATGAAGATTTTCAGCAACCATTAATGCTGATAAAAAATCATTGATTTTATCTGAAAAATTAAGATATTCATCGACCTGCTCTGTCATGTCATCACGCGCCTAACTATTGTTTTTGATTACGTTCTCTTTCAATCTCAGATTTTCGGAAGGTCAAAAATCGTTCTACTTCGCTTTTTAGTTCGGTAACTTCATTCTCTGAAAGTCCGTCTGTATTCATGCGAAACATAATCTGAGACGATAAAGTGTCCTCTAAATCTGTTTCAGAGGAAGAAAACTCTGATCGACCCAACAGATAATCAGTGGAGACGTGAAAGTAATCAGCAACTTTTTGGAGATTATCAATTTTAGGTGAGGAAGCATCCCAGCGCCGAATCTGTCCGTTGGAAATTCCTACAGAGCGTTCAAGTTCAGCGAAAGTGACTTTCCTTCTGTCTGCAAGCTCCTTAATTCTGTTTGTTAAGCTCATAATACTCAACCTTTCTAATTTAGTACAAAATAATAGCATAAAAGTCAATTTTCTTATTGACAATTAGCTTAAAAGCTATTATAATTAGCGTATAAGCTATTTCGAGCTGATTATTTAAAAGAAGTGAATGAGGTTGACCAGATAAAGCATCTGTTCAATCGCTCGTTGCTTTTTTCTTTAACTTAATGATAGCGTAAAAGCTAATTCTAGTCAAGCGTATTAGTAAATTAGCTATTTTATAAGATGTAGAAAGGAGAGAAAACATGAAAATTAGAAAATTAAAAGGGAAGCTGCTATGTCATTATCTTTCTCATGCGGAAAGAGGAGACGATGAAGCGCAGAAAAAAGCAGATTACTTAGCTCAGCAAATATTTTGCTCTGAAGAACAGGAGGAAAATTACTTAATAACTGTTCGTTTTCCCACAGGAAAATCGACTGATTACATTTCCTTTGAAGAAGTCGTCAATAGGTTTCGCTTAACACCTGCGGAACTTGAAGGTTTTTTAGAAAGTGAAAAGCTAGACTGTTATGGACGAAAATTTCAACTAAAAATTATTTTATAGAAGGAGTCGTGACTAATGATGATTTTCCCCGAAATTGATAAAAAGAAAACAAAAGACAATGCTCGCAAGGTTCTAAAAGCATATCCTAAACTACTTCGATTAGCAGAAGCAAGCGATCTACCTAATATTACTTCTAGTTATACATTTGAACTGAGACAAAGTGAAAAAGGGGGAAGTGGTTCTTTTGAGTTTATTCTTGAAAAGGAATCCAGAGCTGGGCAGGAATTAAGAAAAATTGCGAAAGGAATTAATAAATTAAGCTCCTTTGAAAGACAGCTATTATATGACAAATTTATTAATAATAAAGAAACAAATGTAGCCCTTTATATGAAGTATCACATTAGTGAGAGTAAATTCTATCGAGAACTGGATAGAGCATTAATTCATTTTGCAGAATCCTATGACAGTGGGAGACTTGTGATAGAAAAATAACACTTTTTTGACAGTACTTAGAGAGTTTTGGAAAGGCAAATTCTTATAGAATAAAGATAGTCTACTAATAGATAATGGGCCCATTATGCTAAAAGGAGATTAGAAAATAACAGAAAGGGAGTTGATGCAATGAGATTTTTAGGTTTAACTATCGCTGAAATTGCTACATTAATGGCTGTCATTGGTTCGTTGGGTGGATGGCTTTTATGGATCTGTAAACGGGCGTACAACGCTGTAAAGGACAATATATCAGACCCTATTAAGCAAAATCTTGACGGTCTTTCAGAAGCGATTACGCTTCTGTCGAAAAATGTTGAAGCTGAAACCCGCTGGGTTCATGAGAGGCATACAGAAGTAGTTGAGAAACTTGGAGATCATGAAGAGAAAATTGGTCATATCGAGGATACAGTTATCAAACATGATGAACGAATCAAAACGCTGTTTCGAAAGGAGAAATGAGCATGCAGAAAATATCCGCAGAAACAATTGCACGCACGCTTATCCTGCTGCTGGCACTTCTTAATCAAGTGCTGGCAGTGACAGGAAAGGAAATGCTGACTATTGCAGAAAATGACATTTATCAGGTCGTTAGTCTATTGTTTACATTGAGTACAACTGTAATGGCTTGGTGGAAAAACAACAGCTTTACTGAAAAGGCAATCAAAGCTGATGAGCTGTTGAAGGAGCTGAAAGCCCATGACAAGTAAAGAACAGATGATTCGATGGATGGCTGATAGACAGGGAAAGGTTACGTATTCAATGAATGCCCGCACGGGTCCTGCCAGTTATGACTGTTCCAGCGCCGTATACTATGCTTTACAGGCTGGGGAGTTTCTTCATGCTGGAACGATGGGGAACACAGACAGTCTTTTTGGGCATCTTGAAAACAATGGCTGGAAAGCTCTCTCAGAAAGAAATGGCTACATTGATGCTGGACGAGGAGATATTTTTATTTGGGGTGTTCGAGGAGCATCTGGCGGTGCGTCTGGTCATACAGGAATCTTTCTGGATACTGAGAAGATTATTCATTGCAACTATGGATATAATGGAATCACTGTAAATAATCATGACCAGATATGGACTTACAATGGCGGTCCGGCGAATACAATCTATCGCTATCAGGGGACAGAAAATAATAGCAGTTCAGCATCAAAAGAATTTTCTGTCGGTCAGCAAGTGAAGCTGCTGAATCACGCAACACAGTACCAGACGAGAGAGCGAATTCCGGTCTGGGTAAAAAACAGGACATATACGATTCAGCAAGAAAAAAAAGTAACGCAATCGAATTCTAAAAAAGCCTATCTTTTGAAAGAAATTCAAAGTTGGGTGTTAGAACAGGATTTAGGATAAATTGGATTAAAATCCTTTGTTTGATTTAAAGGAACTAGGGCAGTGTCGGTTTGACAAATGTCATAGTTCCTTTTTGTTTTTCTTTGAATAGGTCGTTTTGTAAATAACAATTGTGATAATGAACGATAGAGCTATTAATAAAGAAATCGTCTTTAAAGATAGGAGGGTCTTATACTGTTTTAGTTTTTTTAGGACAATCTTTTTGTATCTGTTATACTTTCAGATAAAAACTGTACTATAATATTTTTTTTCTGTTATAATTTAGTAGTAAGTATACTAGAAGAAAAAGCAAAAAATAAGATAGTGCAGCTGAAACGATGCGACTAAGAGAGTTCTGAAAAGAGGATTCTATTATTTCTCATTGGAAAGTAGTGTGCAGGATGTTTACTAGTAAGTAGTTAACACAAAGAAGGAGATAAAAAAATGAAGTTAACATTTCATGGTCATTCATGTATTGAAATCCAGTTAGAGGATGGAACCAATTTGCTGATAGACCCGTTCATCTCTGGAAACCCAATGTCTGATTTAACCGTCGAGGAAGTAAAAACCGATGTAATTCTAATTACTCATGGACACAGTGATCATATAGGTGATATGATTCCTATCGCTCAAAGAAATCAGGCGAAGGTCATTAGTATTGTTGAAATTGTACAGTTTGCTGAGAAGCAGGGAGTTAACGGACATGGTATGAATCTAGGCGGCAAATTTACATTTGATTTTGGAACGGTTCACTTTGTACCGGCACTGCACAGTTCAAGTTATGAGTATGAGGGACAAACTCTTTATATGGGCGAGCCTGCGGGAATTTTGCTTCAGGCAGAAGGAAAGACCATTTATCACGCTGGGGATACAGCTCTTTTTACAGATATGCAGCTGTTGAAGCAATTTTATGATATTGATATTGCTTTTCTGCCAATTGGCGATAACTTCACGATGGGACCAAAAGAAGCAGCCGTGGCTGCGGAATATTTGGGAGCCAAAGTGGTTGTTCCAATTCATTACAATACATTTGAAGTTATCAAACAAGATCCAGAGCTGTTTAGTAGTAGTCTGAAGCCTGGCGTTGGACAAGTATTGACTGTTGGAGAAAGTATAGAATTATAGGAGGTCTACTATGGCGACGAAACATGATCAAATATTGCAGCATATTGAAGGTTTGCCGATTGGAGACCGGATTTCTGTTCGTAGTATTGCAAAAAATTTAGGTGTAAGTGAAGGAACGGCTTATAGAGCCATTAAAGATGCAGAAAATATTGGGTTAGTTTCGACAATTCAACGTGTGGGGACCATCCGGATTGAACGGAAGCTGAAAAAACATATTGAAAAACTGACGTTTGGTGAAGTAGTTCGGATTATCGAGGGAGATGTACTAGGCGGCGCTGCTGGACTAGACAAGGTATTGAATAAGTTTGTGATTGGGGCAATGACCAAAAGTGCAATGACCCGCTATATTACACCAGGCTCGCTAATGATTGTGGGAAATAGACATGAAGTACAAAAGCTGGCGCTGGAAAACGGTGCAGCAGTTTTGATTACAGGCGGATTTGATACAGACCATGAGATAGCAGCACTGGCAGATAAGCTGGAGATGCCGGTTTTGCGGACAACGTATGACACATTTACAGTAGCGACAATGATTAACCGGGCACTTAGCGACCAGCTGATTAAAAAAGATATTATGTTGGTTAGCGATATTTATACAACTCTGGAAAAAACAAACTATTTAAGTATTTCTAATACCATTACAGATTATCAGCTTCTGTCAGAAGAGACCAGTCATTCCCGGTTTCCGGTTGTGAATAAAAATATGCGGCTGGTTGGAATCATTACAGCCAAAGACGTGATTGGTAAGAGTGACACAGCTACGATTGATAAGGTGATGACAAAAGAACCCATTGTAGTGAAGAAAACAATGAGTGTGGCTAGTGTGAGCCACCAGATGATTTGGGATGGCTTAGAGGTTATGCCAGTCGTTGCCGATGACTTTTCTTTAGTTGGTCTAGTTTCACGTCAGGATGTGATGAAGGCCATGCAGCTGGTGCAAAGGCAGACCCAGATTGCGGATACGATTTCTGATCAGATTTCTGGAGAGATTCTGATTGTTGAGGATCAGACTGAAGAAAAAGGAAAAATGGAAGCTCCGGAGTTCAAATTCCATGTAACCCCTCAAATGGTTAATGGTGTGGGAACTATCTCTTTTGGCGTACTGAGCGAAATCGTTTCAAATGTGACCCAGAGAACCATGATTATCAATCAAAAAAGAAATGTTCTAATCGAACAAATTAATCTTCACTATTTACGATTAATTCAACTGGAAAGTGATTTATCTATTCGCCCGAGGATTTTAGAGCTGGGCAGGCGTTCAGCGAAGCTGGATGTAGAAATTTACCTGGAAAATGCCTTAGTTGCTAAAGCAATTGTGGTTTGTCAGGTTATGGAACGTTCGTAGGAGGAAAATGTCAATGAGTGTGCAGAAAGAAATCCTGTTAATGATTAAGAAATATAAAACAATAATTATCCATCGACATCAGCGGCCAGACCCTGATGCGATTGGATCTCAGGTCGGCTTGGCCGAACTGCTGCGGCAAAGCTTTCCTGAAAAGACTGTTTATCAGGCTGGCGGATCAGTAGAGGGTTTAGAGTTTTTAGCTGAAATGAATGAGTTTGGGGATGAGCTGTATCAAGGAGCTTTGGTCATAGTGACGGATACTGCCAATTCACCAAGAATTAGCGATGAGCGCTACAAATTAGGGGAAAAGTTGATTAAAATAGATCATCATCCCAATGACGAACCATATGGCGATTTAGTTTGGGTTGATACAAGTGCCAGTAGCTGTAGTGAAATGATTATGGATTTTTATCTGGCATTCTCCAACGAACTGCGCTTGTCTGACGAGGCTGCTCGCTTGCTGTATGCTGGCATTGTTGGGGATACGGGACGTTTTCTTTATCCAGCAACAACTTCCCATACGTTGGAAGTTGCTGCAGTATTACGGAACTATTCCTTTGATGCGTCAGCACTTAACCGGGAACTGGAACAAATTTCGATGGCTGTAGCGAAGCTTGCCGGTTCTGTCTATCAAGGACTTGATGTAGATAAATATGGGGCTGGCAAGGTAATTATTTCTCAACAATTATTGACTGAATATGGAATTGTGGATTCTGAAACAGCTGCAATTGTTGCACTTCCAGGAGTGGTGGATGTCGTGCTGGCCTGGGCCATTTTTGTTCAGCAGCCGGAAGGCTATTATCGAGTACGGCTGCGTTCTAAAGGTCCAGTAATTAACGAGATTGCCAAACGCCATCATGGTGGCGGACATCCTCTTGCAAGTGGAGCAAATGCTAGAAACATGGAAGAGGTCAATGAAATTTATAAGGAAATTCAAGCGGCTTGTCGAGAATTTATAGGATAAGATGATGATATGCTTGATCAAGGTTAATTTTGCTGATAGTTTTTTTCAGGAGAGTTAACCTTTTTGTTAGAGCTGCTGATACTCCTGTTTCTGCTGGAGAGTCTTTTCTTTTGAAAGGAAGTAGGCTAAAATATAACAGACATTCAATTTCGAAGGAAGTATTTTTCCGATATACATAAGCGCATTTTTTCGGAAAGAACATTGTCAATTATTAATGATTAAAGGAGAAAGAACATGGAAACTTTACCAAATTGCCCGGAATGCGGGTCAGCTTACACGTATGAAGATCGGGGAATGATGATTTGTCCGGAATGCAGCCATGAATGGAGTCCCACAGAGGCAGGAGAAGATACTGGTTTTAGTGTGAAGGACTCAAATGGCAATCCTTTAGCGGATGGAGATACAGTAACCGTGATTAAGGATTTAAAAGTCAAGGGTGCCAGCGGAGCAATCAAGCAGGGGACTAAAGTGAAAAATATTCGTTTAGTTGAAAGTGCAGATGGTCATAATATTGATTGTAAAGTGGATGGCTTTGGACCAATGAAGCTAAAATCTGAGTTTGTAAAAAAAGCATAAGAGAATAAAAGCATAGAGGTCGAGACAAAAGTGTTTAGCTCCGAGAAATAAGACGAATTATCCGAAAATAGCTTTTCATATTTTTGAGATAGTTCGGCTTATTTCCGAGAGAGCTACTTTTGGAACGCCGTTTATTCGGATTTTAGAGAAAGAAGAGTTCGGGCATTTACTTATGTCCCAAACTCTTTTTTGTCATTTTATTTGAAAATTAAAAAAATATTACAAAAATATGTTTCTTATTTGTTGTATAAATATTATAATAATAAGTAGGATGTTTTTTGGCATTCAAATATTTTTTAGGGGGAAAAAAATGAAAAAGAAACATTTGTATTATTTTATTGTAGGAGTTTGTCTATTTTTAGGTATTGGTTTTTTTCAAACTGAAGAAGTACATGGAGAAAATAAGGATCCGCATGTTTTTGTCCATGGATTGGTTGGTTTTGGTCCAGATGAGCTGAAACCTTTCCCAATTACTTATTGGGGTGGATTTTCTAATATTTTAGGGGATTTGAATGCGAAAGGCTATACTAGTTTGGAAGCTATTGTTAGTCCGTTTGGAAGTAACTGGGATCGTGCTGTAGAGCTGTACTATTATATTAAAGGAGGAACAGTAGACTATGGTGCTGCTCATGCTCAAAAGCATGGTCATGACCGATATGGACGAACATTTCCTGGAATTTATCCTCAATGGGATGGTCAGCACAAAATCCATTTAATAGGACATAGCCAAGGAGGGCAAACCAGTCGAGTGCTGGAAACGCTGCTGCGGGAAGGATCCGCGGAAGAACAAAGTTATGCCGCAGCCAATGGAACAGATGTATCAGAACTGTTTCAAGGAAATAAAAATTGGGTTCACAGTATTACGACCTTGGGAACCCCACATAATGGGACGAAAATCGCAGATGTTGCTAAACCACTAATTAGTGATCTTATCTATAGTTTGGCAGCTGCAACCGGAAGTAGTAAAAGTAAGATTCCATATGATTTCAAATTAGATCAATGGGGGCTGCGTCAGCGCACTGGAGAAAGCAACAAGGACTATATGAAGCGGGTATTGAGCAGTAATGTTTGGAATAATAGTCAAGATATTGCCCTTCATGATTTAACTGTAGCTGGTTCAGATACAATTAACCAAATGACAAATCTTGCTGAAGATGTATATTACTTCTCTTTTGCTGGAGATGCTACTTATAAATCAGGGATTAGTAGTAATTATTTACCATTTATTACAATGTCTCCTCTGTTTACAATTCCTTCATCAATTCTTGGGAAAACAGGAACAGTGGAATGGCGAGCGAATGATGGACTTGTACCAGTTATTTCGGCAAAAGCTCCTTTCACACAAAAGAGTAAAGTTGCGGATAATCAAATGGAACCAGGAATTTGGTATGTAGAACCAGTTATTAAAGGCTGGGATCATATTGATTTTATTGGACAAGATTATTTGCAGGCACCATTACTAAAAAAAGATGTAAGAGCATTTTATGAAAAAATTGTTCAAAGAAACTATACAATTTAATATATAAATAATAAAGAAGCATTCAGCGGTCAATAATCTGCTGAATGCTTCTTTATTAGGGAAATAGCTGTTTAGTCGTGGAAACAAAAGTATGGGGTTTAACTTCCTATTTTTATTGTAGCTTAGATTAATCATTCTCTTTGTGAGTCTGCTTACGTTCCTGTTCAAAAGCATAAATTCGTTTCAAACCACGTCCGCAGTTAAGGATAATTAAAAGCATACCGAGAATAAGAGGAAACCAAAGGATATTCGGAGAGTAGCCCAGTTGAACATCTGATTTTGCATTAGATGCCCAGAATTCCTGCATAACTTGAAAACTAAAAACAGTCATAAATGATGAGATGAGTAAAAGAATAAAACCTATATAATAATGAACATGGGTTTTTAGTCTAATCCATTCAAAAAAGATATATAAAACAATTAGAAACACTGGCACACCGAATGCAAAATACCCGTTCAGCATATAATTTCCCTCCTTCTTTTTGTTAGAAATTATCATAAATACAAAAGCAAAACTAAATTTCAAAAAAAGCAAAGTCTAAAATCAAAATTAGCGTTTGTTTTTTCAGAACAATTGAAAAGTAACTCGCTGGATAAAACAAGTATCATGTTTTGAATCTGATTTCCATAACGGATAGTATGTGTTTCGATAGATAGCTGTAGTTTAGCTTCATATACCTGTTCAATAAGATTTATCTATATAATAACTGTAAATCGTTTAGTTTTCAAAAAATATTTTCTTTAAAAAGCATTCGCCTGACATGACAAATAGTTGTTTTTTGATTAGACTTAGAATTAAGTGTAAAGGAGGCGACAAGATGGCAGCATATGAAGGACCGATTCAGACAGCAATCTATACTTTTCCATTTTTAGCATTTGCTATTTCATTTATTTTTATCATTTATGAATATCGAAAATACGGTACATTTTTATTTAGACGGGCAGTTATTCTATATTCATTCATTTTTTATCTTTTATGTGCCTATTTTTTAGTTATTTTACCACTACCATCCCGTGAGGAGGTAGCAAAATACACAAGTCAGATTATTGAACTGCGGCCATTTTATACGGTTGTCCGATTTTTAGATCAAACGAAGCTGGTTATAGGAGAGCCATCAACCTATCTGCCGGCACTCAAACAGGGAGTTGTACTAGAGCCTGTTTTTAATATTTTACTTTTAGTTCCTTTTGGTATGTATTTAAGGTACTATTTCGGGTTAACCTTCAAAAAAGTTGTTTTATATAGTTTTTTGTTATCATTATTTTTTGAACTGACACAATTGAGCGGGCTATATTTTATCTATCCTAGACCGTATCGTTTAGCAGATGTCAATGATTTAATGAACAATACTTTAGGCGGAATGATTGGCTTTCTGTTTACACCGTTATTCACCTTTTTACTGCCGACAAGAGCGGAAATTGATGAAGCGGCTTATAAGAAAGGACAGCAGGTGACGCTGTTTAGAAGATTTGTTGCTTTTACGATTGACTGGATAAGCATTTTTATTCTTGAAGGCTGCATTAATATTATACTGAGGCTCATTCCGAGCTATCGTATTTGGGATAATCAAGTACAGTTTTCTGGAAGCCGTTTCTGGTACTTCTTGATGGTTTTTCTTGTATTTATGGTTTTACCTGCCGTAGCGAATGGTCAAACGCTTGGGAAAAAAATTGTTAAAATCAGAATCGTTTCAGAAGATGGCAGTAGTGTTCGTTTTCGCTCGTTAATCTTGAGATATGGCTATTTCTATTATGTATTTGGGTTAATCTCGCTTTATCTCAGCAGTTCAGCGCAATGGCTAAATTCAAATAATCGTATGCTTCAGTTGATTTCATTCATACTTACCTTGTTTTGTGGACTGCTTTTTTTACTATTCTTTCTAAATATCGGCTATGCCTTTTTCAAGAAAAACAGAAGGCTATTTTATGAAAGAGCCAGCCATACGTATACTGCCAGTACCATCGCTAGAGAAGAAAAGTTCAGAAAAAGCGGAGAGTCTGAATGACTTTTGTGGTATAATGCTTGAGGACTTACTAGTAATTAAAAGAAAAGAGGTGGGCAAGTGAGCTCCTTTGAACAATTTCAGCCTTTTATTATGAAGGCCTTAGAGGATAAAGGATTTAAAGCACCAACTGAAGTTCAGGAAAAGCTAATCCCTGTGATTAAAAAAGGAAAAAATGTGATTGGACAATCACAAACTGGAAGCGGAAAGACGCATACCTTTCTGTTGCCTTTAATGGATAAAGTTGATGCAGCACGGGATGAAGTACAGATAGTTATTACTGCTCCTAGCCGTGAACTGGCTGGTCAGATTTATGGAGAGGCAAGTCAAATTGCACAATTTAGTTCGCCGGAAATCCGTGTTACAAACTTTGTTGGCGGAACAGATAAGCAGCGTCAGCTTAATAAACTGGGGAATCAACAACCCCATATTGTAATAGGTACGCCTGGCCGGATTTTGGATATGATTAATGAACAAGCACTGAAGGTCCATACGGCGTTTGCTTTTGTAGTAGATGAAGCGGATATGACATTGGACATGGGCTTCCTTGAGGAAGTAGATCATATTGCGGGACGTTTGCCTGATAAGCTGCAAATGCTGGTGTTTTCAGCCACAATTCCTGAAAAGCTAAAGCCTTTTTTGAAGAAGTATATGGAAAATCCAGTTGTTGAACATATTAAACCGAAGACGGTTATTTCTGATACTATTGACAACTGGCTGATATCTACCAAAGGTAAGGATAAAAATCGTTTGATTTATCAGCTGCTGACAGTTGGTCATCCTTATCTGGCAATTGTATTTGCTAACACTAAGCAACGTGTGGATGAAATTGCGGATTATTTGAAAAAGCAAGGGCTAAAAACAGCCAAAATTCACGGAGATATTACGCCGAGAGAACGAAAACGCGTGATGCGCCAAGTTCAAAATCTGGAGTTCCAATATGTAGTAGCAACAGATTTAGCCGCACGGGGCATTGACATTGAGGGAGTTTCTCATGTCATCAATGCAGAAGTGCCTTCAGAACTGGATTTCTTTATTCATCGCGTTGGTAGAACAGGAAGAAATGGTCTGGATGGAACTGCGATAACACTTTATGATCCTTCCGATGATTTACTTATTGCTCAGGTTGAGAAACTTGGGATAAAGTTTTATCCTAAGGAAATCAAAGACGGTGAGATTGTGGATACCTATGATCGTAATCGTCGGACGAAACGTGTAAAATCAAAAGATGAGTTAGATCCTACGCTGATTGGCCTAGTAAAGAAGAAAAAGAAAAAGATTAAACCAGGCTATAAGAAAAAAATTGATCGTGCGATTTCTGCCAGCAATAAGCAGAAACGAAAAGTAGATCGTCGACAGCAAACAAGAACTGCAAGAAAAGCCAAGAAAAACTCTAATCAATAAGACACAGGCAGAGACTTTATTACATACATTTGTATGGTAAGGTCTTTGCTTTTTTAGAGTAGGTTGTAGGTATTTTTAGACATCAAGAGGTGTTTGCACCTGTTTACATTCTATTGACTGAAGTTAGCTATAACACAAAATAAAAGATTATGATTGTGTTATTATATTTTTCAGACACTTATAGGCAGGTGAGGAATCATTGCGTACAGATTTGCGGCGTGTAAACTGAAATCGTTCTATGCTATAATAATCTGGTTAGTACGAAAATGGAGGAAATAAGATGGATGGAATCCTGCCTTTATGGAAGGAAAGCGGAATGACCAGTCATGACTGTGTCTTTAAGCTAAGAAAAATTCTGCATACCAAAAAAATTGGTCATGGAGGCACACTAGACCCTGATGTCTCTGGTGTCTTACCCATTTGTATTGGTAAAGGAACAAAGGTAATTGAATATATGGTTGATTCAGGAAAAACGTATGAAGGAGAGATTACCTTAGGAATCTCTACAACAACTGAAGATGCCAGCGGAGATGTGGTTGAGCAAAAAAGCATTACCACACCTTTTCCTGTTGAGAAAATCGACTGGGCGATGGAACAGATGCTAGGAGAAATCACTCAAATCCCACCGATGTATTCTGCTGTTAAAGTGAACGGGCGGCGATTGTATGACTATGCCCGAAATGGTGAGGAAGTTGAACGACCTAAAAGAACGGCGCTGATTCATTCATTTGAACGAACTAGTACGCCGCAGTTAGATAAGGAGAAAGGAACGCAGTCTTGGCGTTTCAAAGTGGTCTGCGGAAAAGGGACTTATGTACGTACTCTTTCAGTTGATACAGGTACTTTATTAGGCGTACCCGCTCATATGTCTGAGTTAGTTAGAACAGCGAGTGGTGGTTTGAGACAGGATCAGTGTCTGACATTAGCAGAAGTGGCAGAGAAAATGGAGGCCGGAGAAATTAATCAGGTGTTACTACCTATTGAAACAGCAGTTAAAGACTTTCCTGCGTTTTATTTAACGGACGAACAGTATAATAAAGTACGGAATGGCGTATTTTTGACGATGAAAGAGTTGGGCATCACTGATATGCCGGCAGAACTAATTGCCCTCTATCACCATGATTTGGTGGTAAGCTTATATAAACAGCATGAGGAAAAATCTCATCTTTTAAAGCCGAGCAAGGTATTGAGAAATAATTAAAGAAAGAAGTTTTGAATTATGAAAATCGTTTCAATCCGCCATCCCTACGATCCAAAAGAAATTCCAAACGAGGATGTGGTGATGGTTCTGGGTTTTTTTGACGGCGTGCACAAAGGACATCAGAAGGTTATCGAAACCGGCAAAAAAATTGCCGAAGAAAAAGGGCTGAAGCTCGCAGTGATGACTTTTAATCAACATCCTTCAATTGTATTTCAAAAAATTGAGCCGGCATCTATGAAGTACCTGACCAGTTTAAAACAAAAAGAAGAACACATGGAAGCGCTAGGCGTAGACATTCTTTATATTATTGACTTCACCTCTGCATTTGCAAAGCTGCCTCCACAGGAATTTGTTGATCAATATATTGTAGCGCTGCATGGAAAAGTTGCAGTATCCGGGTTTGACTATACTTACGGACCTAAGGATATTGCTGATGTTGCTCATTTTCCTGAATATGCCAAGGGGCGGTTCGATGTTGTTACTGTTCAGAAGGAAGAGCTGGAGGGGCTGAAAATTAGTTCCACACGTATTCGGGAAATGATGGATGATGGTAATATGGAAGAGGTTACTGAGCTATTAGGGTATGTGTATGAAACTGAAGGAACAGTTGTTCATGGAGATGCACGGGGAAGACAACTTGGTTTTCCTACTGCGAATATTCAAGTGAAAAGTATTGTTAGACTACCTCGAATCGGCGTTTATGCTACTCGGATTAAAATTGGTAATCAGTGGTATGCCGGAATGGGATCCATTGGGCATAATGATACATTTGGTGAAGGTAGGGAGTTAACAGTAGAAGTCTATATTTTAGATTTTCATAAAGACATCTATGGTGAGCAGGTTACTGTCCGCTGGGACCACTATCTGCGTGATCAGGTCAAATTCAATGGGGCAGACGCCTTAATTAGCCAACTGAAGCAGGATGAGCAGGATACTGCGGATTATTTTGCAAAAAGGAAAAAGTGAAATAAAGCAGCAAGCTATAGTTAAAGCGACTCTTGCATAACTGCAGTTGGCAAGAGAAGAATCCTATTGGTGAGAGAGTCAGTGCTTCTAATTGATGCGCACTCTTAATTAAGGACAGGTTGAGTATAAGACGTTTTAGATCTCATGTTCAACCTGTCTTTTGTATATTCGTGATAATTAGTTTCTCAACTTTAGCAGTGTAGCCTCTAATTGCATTTAATTTGAACGTTTTTTACAAATCACAGGCTGGGAACTGCTTTCTTATCTTTTCATAAATAGCTAATAAATCGTAGGGATTAAGCCGCCATCTGCACGTAAAGCAGAGCCGGAAAAAGATGAGGCATACGGGCTGGCAACAAAAACGGCCAACCGACCGATTTCTTCAGGACGAATCAGCCGCTGAATCTGTGAAAGAGGACGATGGTTTTTCATAAAATCATGTTCCCATTCATCTGAAGGAAGACTGCTATCCTGGTACATGTCCTCAAGCATTTTCTGAACACCTTCAGTCAAAGTAGAGCCAGGCATAATCGTATTTACCGTTACATGAGTACCTACGGTCAGCTTCGATAAGCTTTTTGCTAAGGATAGATTCATTGTCTTCGTCATACTGTACTGGGCCATTTCTCCTGACGGCATCAAGGCCTCTTCGCTGGCGATAAAAATAATTCGTCCGAAATCCTGTTTCAGCATAGCTGGTAAATAATGGTTGGCTAGAGCATTACCGGCTAAGACATTAACCTTGAAAAAATGTTCCCAAATATCATCGGTGATAGCCCAATAATCCATTGGCTGAAAAATACCCATGTTGTTAACTAAAATATCTACTTTAGGAAAGGTATTGAAAAGCTTCTCACGTTCTTCTAATTTTTCTAAATCAGCTGGGGCCCCATGTGGGTCAGTTTCTGGAAACAGCTGCTTAATCTCCTCAACAGCATGCATCACCTGAACTTTATCTCGTCCGTTAATAATCACATCTGCTCCTTCGCGTGCCAGCTCAATAGCGATGGCTTTTCCAATTCCTTTGGTGGAACCAGTAACAAGAGCAGTTTTTTTAGCTACATTCATCTCCATAATAAAAACCTCCTTTAAAAGTCAAACGTATCGGGATCTGGTCCGACGCGTAGATTTTCGTTCAAATTAGTTATTGCCACCATCTCTTCATCAGATAATTCAAAATCAAACAGCTGTGCATTACTTTTCATCCGAGCAGACTGCACAGATTTTACTACCAGCAGAATATCCTGTTGAACAGCCCAACGCAAAACTATTTGTGCGCTGGAACGCTGGTGAGCTGCCCCAATCTTTTGTAGGAGGGGGTCATTTAATATTCTGCCCTGCATCAATGGTGACCAAGCCTGAATATGGGTATTATGCTGTTTACAAAAATCCCGTAATTTCTGCTGGTTCAATTTTGGATGCAGCTCAATTTGATTGATGACAGGTAGAACGGTTGCGAAACTTAGCAGCTTTTCTAAATGCTGAATCTGAAAATTGCTGACGCCGATAGCCTTAACTTTTCCAGCTTTGTATAGGTCCTCCAATGCTTTCCAGGATGTCTCAAATGCATCTGTTCCAGGCCAGTGAATCAGGTATAAATCAAGGTAGTCCAGCCCTAGAAGTGACAAACTATTTTCAAAAGCAGTTATTGTTTCGTCATAGGATAAGTGATTATTCCAAAGCTTGGAAGTCACAAATAGTTCTTCCCTTGCTATATTTGCTGCTGCCATTCCTTTTTTTATTCCAGCGCCTGTACCAGCTTCGTTTCCGTAAATTTGAGCAGTGTCAATCAGGCGGTAGCCTTGAAGAATTCCTTCAGAAACCACTGCTTCTGTTTCTTCATCAGGTATTTGAAAAACCCCTAAGCCTAACCCGGGAATTTGGCTTCCATTGTTTACTATTATTTTTTCTTCTAATGAATGAATCATTGATTTTCCTCCTCAAGCTTTTTCTGAAATTACTATATAACGGAATTATCCAAAAGGATAGTACCGACTTTTTTGTGCTATACTAACAAAAAAGTATCAATTGTGAAACTAGAAGGATTGGAGCGAAAAAATGAAACAAAAAATTTATAATATTGGTGTTGAAGCTGCGATGGAGGTTATTGGCGGGAAATGGAAACCGATTATTTTATGTAATTTGCGTCATGGTGCATTGCGTCCAAGCGACTTGCAGCGTAAAATTCCGGGAATTAGTCAGAAAATGCTGACTCAGCAGCTGCGTGAATTAGAATTGGATAATATTGTCAAACGAAAATCATACAATCAGGTACCGCCAAAAGTAGAATACTCATTGAGTCCATATGGAGAAACACTGGAAATTGTTTTGGATGGATTGTGTCAGTGGGGCACGATGCATGTGACCACCTTGCAGAATCAGGGGGAAGAGGTACTGCTTTTAGCAGAAAGTTGATAGAAAATGAAGAAAATTGAGCGTGTTTTATCAATCATTATTTTACTTTTAGAAAATGATGTTATTTCCGCTTCTGAGCTGGCTGCACGTTTCGGCGTTTCTAAGCGAACAATTTTCAGAGACATTGAAACGATTGAATATGCAGGTTTTCCGATTCACTCAGCTTTTCAAAAAACAGAGCTATTGTACTGAATCCTCAAGAAGTGTTGCCAATAGATACTCTGATTATCTGTATCCAGATGGCACTAACCTACCATGATAAAAAATAGAACTGAAAGATGCCAAACAGACTCTCTATAACCTATGCGGATAATATGCTAAAATAGACGGAAACATCCAGTGTTTAACTGGCGGCTTAAGCTTGAAAAGCAACCGAAGGGCGCTAGAAATGATTAAAATTTGAACGATGATACAAGTGAATTTTTTCTAATGGTTTCCATGGTGTTAATATTGTGTGATTTTGGTTTTTGGAAGGAAAATGAATAGAATGACGATAAACAATGATTTAAGAAACAACAGCAAAATTTCAGCTTACATTCACATACCATTCTGTGAGCATATCTGCTACTATTGCGACTTCAATAAAGTTTTTCTGGAAGGTCAGCCGGTAGATGAATATATTGAAGCGCTGCTAAAAGAGATTCGTCTGACATTGGCGCAATCCCCTCGAAAAAAGATGGAAACAATCTATATAGGCGGCGGAACACCAACATCGCTAAGTGCAGAACAGCTGGACCGCTTGCTGTTTGGTGTGAGGGAGCTGCTTCCTTTTGATGACTGCAACGAGTTTACAGTAGAAGCAAATCCGGGAGATTTAAGTCGAGAGAAGCTGAAAGTAATGAAGAATTATGGTGTAAACCGTCTATCAATGGGGGTTCAGACCTTCGACGATCAACTGCTGAAAAAAATTGGTAGAAAACATACCGCAGCTGATGTCTACCAGACAATGGACTTTTTAGACAAAGAGGCATTTGAGAATGTTAGTATTGATTTAATTTATGCGTTGCCAGGGCAGACGCTTGCCAGCTTCCAGGATACACTTCAGCGGGCAATTGATTTAGACCTCCCTCATTATTCATTGTATTCACTGATATTGGAAAATAAAACGATGTTTATGAATTGGGTGAGACAAGGAAGGCTGACTCTTCCTGATGAGGATGCGGAAGCAGGGATGTTTGAAGAGACAATCAAAAAAATGGCGCAGACGAACAGACAACAGTACGAGGTCAGCAATTTTGCGTTGAAGGGAAAAGAGAGCCAACACAATCTTGTGTATTGGAATAATGAACATTATTATGGATTTGGTGCTGGAGCCAGTGGTTATCTGGGAGACAATCGTTACCGTAATTACGGACCCATTCAGCATTATTTAAAACCCTTGCGTGAAAATCGTCTGCCAGTATTAGAAACTGAACATTTAACTAAGAACAATCAAATTGAAGAAGAAATGTTTCTGGGACTAAGAAAGCTAAGCGGTGTAAACAAAAAGCGTTTTGTAGAAAAGTTTGGCATTGACATAACGACAGTTTACGGGGAAGTTATTCCTTCACTAATCAATAAGGGATTATTAGTTGAAACAGCAGAGGCACTTCGCCTCAGTGAAAAAGGACTATATATTGGAAATGAAGTCTTTGAATCCTTCCTTTTGGATGCTTAATAACAAGAAAAAAGAAAACTATAGCAATTTTTAGCACTCGGTTATAAAGAGTGCTAAAAATTGCTGTTTTTTTCTTGACAATCATGATAGAACTTGCTATATTAATAATTGTATTAGCACTCATTAGATAGGAGTGCTAATGGAGGGTGGTATTATGATTACTGAAAGACAAAAAGAAATCTTGAGACTTATCATCCAGCAGTACACAACTACGGGGACACCTGTAGGTTCGAAAAAATTGATGGAGGATGGAATCAAGTCCAGTTCTGCCACAATTCGAAATGATATGAAAGCTTTAGAGGAGCAGGGATTGCTGCTTAAAACCCATTCTTCTTCTGGAAGGGTTCCGTCTATGAACGGCTATCGCTATTATGTTGATTACCTGCTGAAACCAGCTGAGGTAGAACCGGGAGAATTAAATAGTATTCGCCAGTCCTTTGGCTCAGAGTTTCGGGAGATTAATGATATCATTGAACAATCTGCGAAAATCTTATCTGAGCTAACCAGCTATACAGCGTTTTCTTTGGGGCCGGAGGTTAAGGAAAGAAAATTAACAGGATTTCGGATGGTTCCTTTGAATGATCGGCAGGTTATTGCTATCATTGTTACTGACAAAGGAAATGTCGAGAGTCAGGTATTTGCTATCCCAAACACTGTTTCCAAAGAAGATTTAGAAAAAATGACTAATATTATCAACGAAAAGCTTGTTGGGCAGCCTTTGCTGACCGTTTACCATCGTTTACGCACAGAGATTCCAATGATTCTGCACAGGTATTTCCAAACGCCTGAAGGGATGATGAATCTTTTCGACACGATGCTGGGGCACATTTTTGAAGAGAAGGTTTATGTGAGCGGTCGTTTGAATCTGCTGGATTTTGGCGTTAGTATGGATCACAGTCAGTTAAAATCAGTTTATTCTTTTATGAATAACACAGAAGCGCTGACCAATCTGCTGGAAATGACTGAAACAGCTGCAAGACCAATTAGCTTTAAAATCGGTTCGGAAATCGGCAACGATTTACTGAAAAGCATGAGCATGATTACGGCAACCTATGAAGTTATCGGACATGGCAAAGGAACTATCGCATTACTGGGACCGGCAAGTATGCCGTATTCTAAAATATTTAGTCTAGTTGATGTATTTAGAAATGAGCTGGCTTCACAGTTAGGCTCTTACTATCGATTTCTTGATGGATAGCGCTTTGGTGATATTCTTAAAGATAAATTGAATCTACGAAACGGGAAGGGAAGTTGCTGGATTGAACAAAGAAGAAAAAGAAGAGCTTCAGGATCAAGTAGAAGAAACAGCTTCGGAAAACACAGAACCTGAACTGACAGAAACAGAAACACTAAAGAACGAGCTTAATGAAATGGAAGATAAGTTCCTGCGGGCCCGTGCAGAAATTGCTAATATGAGCAATCGTTTTAAAAATGAACGAGAGCTGCTGGTTCGTTACAGATCACAGGATTTAGGGAAAAAATTATTGCCGGCTCTAGATAATTTAGAACGGGCAATGGCGATTGAAGTCGACGATGAACAAGGCGCAAGCCTGAAAAAGGGCATCGAGATGGTTTATGAAAGCATGATCTTTGCCTTGAAAGAAGAAGGAATCGAAGAAATACCGGCACAGGGAGAGTCTTTCGATCCGAATCTTCATCAAGCAGTTCAGACAGTTCCGGCTGATGATGGTGTTGCTTCAGACACAATTGTAGAGGTTCTGCAAAAGGGCTATAAGCTACAGGATCGTGTTCTGCGCGCCAGCATGGTAGTCGTTTCTCAATAAATAAAATAAGCACATTCAATTTTAAAATTAAAATAGAAGATAGGAGAAATAAACATGAGTAAAATAATTGGTATTGACTTAGGAACAACAAACTCAGCAGTTGCTGTATTAGAAGGCGGAGAAGCAAAGATTATTGCGAATCCAGAAGGAAACCGTACAACACCTTCTGTTGTATCTTTTAAAAATGGAGAAATTCAAGTAGGGGAAGTTGCTAAGCGTCAGGCAGTGACAAATCCTCATACAATCGCTTCAATTAAACGCCACATGGGTGAAGCTGGCTTTAAAGTGGAAGCTGAAGGTAAATCTTATACGCCTCAGGAAATTTCTGCAATGATTCTGCAATATCTAAAAGGTTTTGCAGAAGACTACCTAGGTGAAAAAGTAGATAAAGCAGTTATTACTGTTCCAGCATATTTCAACGATGCACAACGTCAGGCAACTAAAGATGCTGGTAAAATTGCCGGGTTGGAAGTTGAACGGATTGTCAATGAACCAACAGCAGCAGCATTGGCTTATGGTTTGGACAAAACAGATAAAGATGAAAAAATTCTAGTATTTGACTTGGGCGGCGGTACATTTGACGTTTCCATCCTTGAGTTAGGCGATGGTGTCTTTGATGTATTATCTACTTCTGGAGACAACAACTTAGGTGGGGATGATTTCGATAACAAAATCATTGATCATATGGTTGCGGAATTCAAGAAAGAAAACGGTATCGACTTAGGTCAGGATAAAATGGCATTGCAGCGTTTGAAAGATGCTGCTGAAAAAGCGAAAAAAGATTTATCAGGTGTTACAAGTACACAAATCAGCTTACCGTTTATTACAGCCGGAGATGCAGGTCCGCTTCACTTAGAAATGAACTTGACTCGTGCAAAATTTGATGAGCTAACTGCTGATTTAGTAGAACGGACAAAAATTCCTGTACGTCAGGCATTAAAGGATGCAGCATTGAACGCTTCTGATATTGATGAAGTGATTTTAGTTGGTGGTTCAACTCGTATTCCAGCGGTTGTTGAAGCAGTTCGTAAAGAAACGAATAAAGAACCAAATAAATCTGTGAACCCGGATGAAGTAGTGGCAATGGGTGCGGCTATTCAAGGGGGCGTTATCACTGGTGATGTGAAGGACGTTGTACTATTAGACGTGACTCCTTTATCACTAGGTATTGAAACAATGGGCGGCGTATTTACGAAGCTGATTGACCGCAACACAACGATTCCAACAAGTAAATCTCAAGTATTTTCTACCGCAGCAGATAACCAGCCGGCAGTAGATATTCATGTACTGCAAGGTGAACGTCCAATGGCGGCAGACAATAAAACATTAGGAAGATTCCAATTGACAGATATTCCAGCTGCTCCTCGCGGTGTACCGCAAATCGAAGTAAGCTTTGATATCGATAAGAACGGTATCGTGAACGTACGTGCGAAAGATTTAGGAACACAAAAAGAACAAACAATTACAATTAAATCTTCTTCAGGTTTATCAGACGATGAAATCGAACGCATGGTGAAGGATGCTGAATCAAATGCGGAAGCAGATAAACAACGTAAAGAAGAAGTAGATCTTCGTAATGACGTAGACGCTTTGCTGTTCACTGTAGACAAAACATTGAAAGAACTTGAAGGTAAAGTTGATGCGGATGAAGTGAAAAAAGCAGAAGATGCTCGTGATGAACTGAAAGCAGCTGTAGAAGCAAATGATATCGAACAAATGAAAGCTAAACGTGATTCATTAAACGAAATCGTTCAAAATCTAACAGTTAAATTGTATGAGCAGGCAGCTCAGCAACAAGCACAGGAAAATCCGGAAGCAGCTCAAGGCGGCGCAGATGATGTTGTTGATGCAGACTTTGAAGAAGTCGACAAAGACGAACAATAAGCAGACTGCCTAAAAAGAAGTCAGGAAAGAGGTCGGGACAGAAGCCGGAAACTGCTTCTGTCCCGCCGTTTATTGTAGAGAGAAAAATAATTTTCTGATAATCAAAAAGGACACTGCCAATGTTGATTTTACATAAATGTATTTAGGTTTTACTTGAATTATGGTATGATTACAACGGTGCTTTTGTTGTAAAAGACTAAAAAAGGCAGTCAGTGCGGAGAAAACAGGCGGGAATAAACCAGATATTTTTTGCATGTATGTGTCTGATGTGACGCCGAATTCTCTATAAGCAAAACCTTTGTTTCTGATCACACTGCTTCTGATTGTCAACTATTCAAGTTTTGAGTGATGATGGCTAAGGTGTATCTATACTCAAGGGAAATACAAGTTGGAGGGAAACCAATGGCTACAAAACGAGATTATTATGAGGTACTGGGGCTGTCTAAAGGGGCTTCAGATGATGAAATAAAAAAAGCGTACCGTAAACTATCTAAGCAGTATCACCCAGATATTAATAAGGAAGCAGATGCCGAAGATAAGTTTAAAGAAATTTCTGAAGCATATGAGGTTTTAAGCGACCCTCAAAAGAAAGCGGCGTATGATCAATATGGTCATGCAGGTACTGACCCGAATTATGGCGGTGCCGGCGGCTTTGGTGGTTTTGGCGGCGGTGGCTTCAGCGGCAGCAGCTTTGGCGGATTTGAAGATATCTTCGATTCATTCTTTGGCGGCGGTGGTGGACGTACTGTTGATCCGACTGCACCAAGACAAGGATCGGATCTTCAATATACCATTCAGTTAAAATTTGAAGAAGCGATTTTCGGTATAGAAAAAGAAATCAAATATAAACGTGAAGATGTTTGCGGCACTTGTCATGGGAATGGGGCTAAGCCGGGAACACAACCGGAAACCTGTCACAAATGTCATGGCTCTGGTTCAATCAATGTAGAACGTCAAACTCCATTAGGACGAGTTATGAGCCGTCAAACATGTGATGTCTGTCGCGGAACCGGAAAAGAAATTAAGGACCCATGTCCAACCTGTCATGGCTCTGGACATGAGAAGAAAGCACATCACGTGAAGGTTAAAGTTCCTGCTGGTGTGGAAGATGGTCAACAAATGCGCCTGGCTAATCAGGGGGAAGCTGGAATGAATGGCGGACCTTATGGCGATTTGTATGTTGTCTTTCATGTGGAGGAAAGTAATATTTTCGACAGGGATGGTGCTGAAATTTACTATGAAATGCCGTTAAGCTTTGTGCAGGCTGCACTAGGTGATGAGGTACAGGTACCTACTGTTCATGGAGATGTGAAATTAAAAATTCCTGCCGGTACACAAACTGGAACCAACTTCCGCTTACGTGGAAAAGGAGCACCTCGTTTACGGGGCGGAGCAAATGGCGATCAGCATGTGAAGGTGAAACTAATTACACCAAAAAATCTTAGTGAGGAACAACGGAACGCCCTTCGTTCTTTCGCTAAGGCAGGCGGACAAGAAATTAGTGAGCAGCAAGAAGAAGGTTTTTTCGATAAAATGAAAGATGCTTTTGGCGGTAAGAAAAAGAAATAGTTGAATAAATCGAAGAGAGACAGCTTCTATCAATAGAGTGCTGGTTAAAAATTAAGAGCTGTACTGGATTGTCAATTTGACAACTAGTACAGCTCTTTTTTTATAATTAGAACAGTCTTATTCATACTGCGTCAGCATTTGTCGGACACGCTGAGCAAGTTCTTCACGAACAAATGCGGGACCGTGACATATACATCGATTGCCAAAGCCTAAAAGGAGATGATAGCCAAAATCATCGGGTATAAAATAAGGAAAGGTAACATCAAAGTAATCACTATTCTTTTTTTTGTTGAATATTAAATCAGGAAATCGCTCTAGAAGCTGGTCCTTTACAGAGTAGTCAACTTCAAGAAAAATCGTAGTAAAGTCTGCTTCTTTAATGGTATTTTTGCCCAGTGCAGCAGGAGGAGCAGCTCTCGGGACAAAGGTATCCTCTGTTACAATAACATTTTTCATTCTGGATAGTTTAAAGATACGGAAATCCTGTTTTTCCAAACAATATGCTTGTGTGTACCAGCTGGCTTCTTTCAGAATCAACCGATAGGGCTCTAATTTTCTTGTAGAGTACTGACCAGATCTATTCTCATAAGCAATAGACAAAATTTGATTTTTGTCTAGACATAGTTGGATAGCTTCGATGGTATTACGGGAAAGTTCTCCTCGGATCCAAGGAGTTAAATCAATAATCAGCTGATCGGTTTTCAGTGCAATTTCCTCTTCCATTTTTTGCGGAATCAATGATTTTAACTTTTCAAGAGTGTATTGTGTTTGCTTCATATTGATGTGGTTATTCAAGCTGGCTAGGCTAATCATGAGAGAAACCAGCTCAGAAGAAGTAAAGAAGCGCTGATCGATTTTGTAGTTTTCCATTATTCGAATTCCGCCTTTGCTGCCGGGAATTGTTGTTATGGGGATTCCCGCTTGTCCCAAAGAGTCAACATCTCGATAGATAGTTCGAACAGAGACCTCAAAGCGTTCTGCTAATTTAGGTGCACTGATTTGTTTTTGTTCCAGCAGCAACATAGTGATTGCCAGCAGACGTTCATTTTTCATCTTTTTTCACACTCCTCAATTAAAATAATAGAACCCTGACAAATAGTTGTCAAGGTTTGTTTGATAAACTAAATTTGTACTAGGATATGTTTGAAAAAAAGTTTAGCAGTAAATGTTTTGTGTAGGAAAAAGCAGCAGATGACAGAGCTAAAGGAAGTCGATGCATCATACAAATTACTTCTGTTTTAGTAAAATCTACTAGCCCCAAATTTCAAATAAGTCCTAGAGAATAAGCTTATGGAGGCGGAAAAATGAAAGTCAGAGAAAAATATGAAGAAATGATGGAAACTCAAATGGAGATTGCTTTAGCAACAAGTGTTTATGGACAGCCAAATGTTCGAATCGTTAATTTTCTTTATGATTCAGAACGCAAGGTCGTTTATTTTTCCACATTTAAGGAAAGTGACAAGGTAAAAGAAATCGAAAAAAATCCTAAAGTTGCTTTTACCACAGTTGTCACGGGAGAAGAAAACAATCACATACGGGTATTAGAGGGACACGCTGAAAAGAGTGAATACTCACTGCTTGATCTGGCTGAGCAATGGGTAGCTAAGATGCCGTTTTATCAAGAAATTATCGATATGGGAACAGCACAGCTGGATGTGTATGAAATTTCATTTGAAAAGGCAACCGTCATCCAAGGAATGATGGCACGGGAGGATATTGCTGTTTAGGAGGAAAAATCAATGAGGTACTGGCTAGGAGTAGCATCGAAGGAGCACGTGGAGATTGGTGTGGCAGGAGGATTCAGTCAGCTGTGTCACGGAAAACAAGCCCCGTTAAATAGAATGAAGGAAGGGGATTGGCTGATTTATTATGCACCTAAGGAAAGCTTGAAACGAAATGAACCTTGTCAGAAGTTTATTGCGGTAGGTACCATAAAAGCCGGCTGTGCTTATCAGGTAGAGATGAAGCCGAATTTTTTCCCGTTTCGAAAAAATGTCTCTTATTTACCCAATCCATATCCAGTTTCACTTCAAGCAGTTAGTGACTATCCTTTGTGGTCTGAGTACCGTTCTAAACTGCGTTTTGGTCATTTAGAAATACCGCAAGAATTATTTGAATATATTACTTTTCATATGTTTGAAGCATAAGCAGAAGGTTCAAACGGCTCGTACAAACAGCTAAAAAGATGCCGGACGATACTGAAAATAACTCTTCATATTTTCAGTATCGCCGGTTTATTTCCGAAGAGGCAGCTTTTAGACCACCAGTTATTCGATTTTTAGGAGTAGAAAGAGTTAAAAATTTCTTTATGTCCTACTTCCCTTTTCGATAAATAACCAACGTTATTTTTTTGTGGTCATTTTACCTAAAACAATGATTTTTTAGGAGTTTCTGAGGTATACTATAAATAGAAAAAGTTTTTCCAAGGTTTAGGAGGAAAGATCATGAAGAAATATGTTTATGCAATCAGTGATATTCATGGAGAATTTGACTTATTTGAACAGCTGATCAATTACTATGACGATAGAAGGCATCAGCTGGTCTTGATTGGTGACCTAAATGACCGCGGAAAAAAGAGTAAAGAAAGTTTTTTACTTGGAAAAAGACTTGTAGAAGAATATGGGGCTGTTTATCTTCGGGGAAACCATGAGGAATATTTCCTTCAATTTTTACAAAATCCGGAAGACTGGTATCAAGGGTATGTTCGCAATGGAGGCAAAGAAACGATTGATAGTCTTCTTCATACAGGCGCTACAGAAGAATATTCTCCAACAGAAATCGCGCTGATGATTCGTAGTCGTTATGCCGATTTAGTAGACTTTTTAGTGAAGCGTCCCCTTTACTATGAATGGCGGAATTATGTTTTTGTTCATGCTGGCGTTGATTTAACAAAAAAAGACTGGCATCAGACCAGTCCTCGGGACTTTATCTGGATTAGAGATGCTTTCCATCGAGGTAAAAATAAGACTGGCCGGACGATTGTTTTCGGTCATACAATTACACCCATGCTTCACGGAGATATGCAGACGACAGATTTATGGATTTCAGATAACAAAATTGGGATTGACGGCGGAGCCGTTTTCGGCGGTTCTGTTCATGGAGTAATCTTTGATGAGGATGGCATTGTTCAGGATATAGAATATCAGAACATGCACGGACCGTGGCAGCCGGAATTTTAAAAAAGTAGAGCAGCAGGTAAAGATATGGAAGGATGGCTAAGTAAAGAGCTGTCTTCACCAATACTTATCGGAGCTGCTTTTTTGTGTCGTGTATATCTTTTACATGTCAGGTATAGACAAGTCAGTTATGCATCTGGGTTTCTACAAAAAACTGGCAAGATGTGCTAAAATAGATAGGTATGCTAAAGAAAGAGGTTGAAACAATGACTGATAGTTACAATCAGAAAATAGTAGAATTACTCCAAAAAGAATTAACAGAATATCGCCCAAAACAAATGATTACAGTACTGACTTTATTGGGTGAAGGAAATACAGTCCCGTTTATTGCCCGCTACCGTAAAGAGATGACGGGAAGTCTAGATGAAGTACAAATTAGAGAAATAGAAGAACGCTACGGCTACTTGGAAAATCTGGAAAAAAGAAAAGAAGAAGTTGTACGAATCATTGAAGAACAGGGAAAATTAACAGAAGAGCTGAAAAAAGAAATCCTTGCTTCTGCAAAAATGCAGCAGGTAGAAGACCTCTATCGTCCATATAAGCAAAAACGGCGGACCAAAGCAACAATTGCAAAAGAAAAAGGGCTGGAGCCGTTGGCAGATTGGCTGGCTCAACTGCCTGAAGCCGGGGATGTTTCTGCCGAAGCCGAGAAGTATACTGACAGCGGTAAGGAAGTAGCATCAGTTGCTGACGCATTGGCTGGCGCACATGAAATCCTGGCTGAACGAATTAGTGACGAAGCCAAATTCCGTAAATGGATTCGTGATTTTACTTTCAATAAAGGACAATACACGAGTACAGTTAAGAACGGTGATAAAGATGAAAAAGCTGTTTATGAGATGTACTATGACTTTTCAGAACCGGTAAGTAAGATGGTCTCTCATCGAATTTTGGCTACAAACCGTGGAGAAAAAGAGGATATCTTAAAAGTATCTCTGCTTGTAGAAGAAGAGAAGATTAATGATTATTTTAACAGACAGCTGATTGGTAAAAAGCAGAACTCGGTTGCCGCGTCAGCGATTATCGCAGCTTATACAGATAGTTATAAACGGTTTATTGGACCAGCAATTGAGCGGGAAATCCGCAATCAGCTGACTGAAATGGCTGATGAGCAAGCCATCCGTATTTTTGGCGAAAATCTACGCAATTTACTACTGCAGCCGCCGCTAAAAGGCAAAGTAGTGATGGGCTTTGACCCTGCTTATCGCACAGGATGTAAGCTGGCAGTCGTGGATGCTACAGGAAAGGTGCTGGCTATTGATGTCATTTATCCGCATAAACCAGCGTCTGGTGAAAAACGAGCTGCAGCAGGCCCGGCTTTTCAAAAGCTAATTGAAAAATATGGTGTAGAGATGGTTGCGATTGGTAATGGTACAGCCAGCCGGGAATCAGAACAGTTTGTTGCTGAACATCTGAAAAAACTGCCGCGGGATATCTATTATGTTATCGTAAACGAAGCAGGTGCTTCCGTATATTCTGCCAGTGAGGTAGCTCGAACAGAATTTCCTAATCTTCAGGTTGAAGAGCGAAGTGCAGTCAGTATTGCCCGCCGTTTACAGGACCCATTGGCAGAGCTGGTAAAAATTGATCCTAAAGCCGTTGGTGTGGGACAATATCAACATGATGTTTCTCAAAAAAGATTGGCTGAACAGCTGGCGTTTGTCGTTGAAACAGCGGTAAATCAGGTTGGTGTAGATGTGAATACGGCGAGTCCGCAGCTGCTGCAGTATATTTCTGGTCTGAATAAAACAACAGCTCAGAATTTGGTAACCTATCGGGATGAGAATGGCGCATTCACTGCTAGAAATCAAATAAAAAAGGTTCCTCGCTTAGGACCGAAAGCCTATGAACAGGCTATCGGCTTTTTACGAATTCCGGATGGGAAAAATGTTCTTGATAATACAGGTATTCACCCAGAAAGCTATGATACGGCGAAAGCTATTCTTGCAAAAGCTGATGTTGAACTGAAAACTCTGGGAACCGCTGAAGCAACAGAAAAAATTAAAACGCTGAAAGCACAGCAGTTGGAAGCAGAGCTATCTGTCGGGCTTGAGACGTTAAAAGATATTTTAGCATCGCTGCAGCAGCCGGGAAGAGATATGCGGGATGAGATGAGCGCCCCTCTTTTAAGAAAAGATGTACTTTCTATGGAGGATTTGAAGCCGGGGATGGAGCTTGAAGGAACCGTTCGAAATGTGATTGATTTTGGTG
Organism: Enterococcus sp. LJL51; assembly: GCF_054871795.1. Taxonomy (NCBI): domain Bacteria; kingdom Bacillati; phylum Bacillota; class Bacilli; order Lactobacillales; family Enterococcaceae; genus Enterococcus; species Enterococcus sp. LJL51. The sequence continues at coordinate 165,435 of NZ_JBTXLW010000006.1, forward strand.
CTTTCGTAGATATTGGCGTAAAGCAGGATGGCTTGGTTCATATTTCCAAACTGAGCAATCGTTTTGTTAAGCATCCAACAGATGTAGTAGCTGTTGGAGATGTAGTGACTGTCTGGGTAGAAGCAATTGATGTAGCAAAAGGACGAATTAGTCTGACGATGCTGCCAAAAGGAAACGACAAGTGAGCCAATTATTAGCAGAGCTGAGCGCACCAGAAACAGATGGAGAGCTGCAGCAGCTGGTATCGCAGGTATCGCAGGAATTTTTTCAAAAGCCGTTTCTTCATAAAGCGTATTTCAATAGTCGCTTGAAAACAACCGGAGGCCGCTACCATTTAAGCACTCACGACATTGATTTTAATCCCAAAGTATTGGAAAAATATGGATTGGCAGAATTGATCGGCGTGATTAAGCATGAATTATGCCACTATCATCTTCATATAGAGGGTAGAGGCTATCAACATAAAGATCCTGAGTTTAAAAAGTTGCTTGCTGTTACTGGTGGGAGCCGATATGTGCAGTCACTGGTTGATGAGCAGCAGTTTCAGGTTTATCGATGTACGAGCTGTGGTGGAGTAATCAAACGAAAACGAAAGATAAATACTCAGCGCTATGTCTGTGGAAATTGTCGGGGTACATTGAAATGGATAGGGAAATAGAAAGTAAGAAGAATATAACTTTTTTGTCAAATAAAACAAAAAAGATTTATGGCTAAAAAACAGGCAAGAAATCCCGTAAATACTCTTCAAATTTTAGGGAATGTCTGCTTGTTTTTGAAAGAGCTGTTCCTGTAATTATTTGCCGTAGTTTAGTATAAGAATTTACTTCTGTCTTGTTGCTTATCCTGTAAAGAGCGCACCAAAACGAACTATCTGTTTTGGTGTGCTCTTTTTGTCTGCTATTCAGCGTAATGGTAATCGAAAAGCTGCGGTCGGTACTCTAGTTCTTCAAAGATAGCGGAATCCTCTGCAAGAAACCGCTGTGCCCATTGACTATGGTCATAAAAATCTAAGAACGTATCATTTTCTGCAAGGTATGGTGTTTCAAGAAAGTCCGGGAGATCGGTGAAATTGTCATAGCCAATAATAAATATATTGGCAGGATTGTAAAAGTGGTAGTAACGGATTTTTTTATTAGTTGTAAGTAACTTCTTTTTGAAGTAGATAGACTCAAGGGAGCGTAATGTGATACCAGTTTGCCCAGGTCGCATAATCTCTAAAATACTCTTACTTTGAGCAGTCAGGATCAGATAATCAGGATAGGAGAGATAGCCTTTTTGGTCGTTTCCTTTTCCTTCCAATATGAAAAAACGACTATGTAAGCGTAGGTAGTTAAAGATTTCCAAAAGATAGTGCGCCTGTTTTCCACGGCCATTATTAGAAGCACCAAAAAAGATATCATGATTCACAGGCTCTTTCGGCAGCTGCATGTGCTTCGAGTAAAAGCTTGAATTATGTTTTAATGAGAAATTCTGAGCTTCCAGAGGATCAAAGCTGTAGATGTCGTCGATGATTTGATCTGATTGTGTTTGTTGAAGCATGGTGATTTTTTCTTCAGTAAGGTGATTCCAGAAGAAAAGGACCAGTTTGGCATTTGTTAATGGACGAACCAGCTTGGCCATGACTGGTTCAAAGCCGTTATCAAGAAAAATAATCAGACAATACTGAGAGAGTTTGTTTTCCCAGCTTTTTTTATCCAAAGGAATGCGAAGTAGCTGATGGCCTGAAATGACATCGATATCAGTTAGCGTATCAAAAAAATACAAATGTTCATCTTTAGCAACTAACAAGGTTGTTTGCTCATGCATGATTTTCTCCCCACTTTCCATATAATGCTGGTTTTGATTATAGTAGCATGTTCTAGATAATTTCCCATCTGATTTGCTCACAACTGATTGGAAAGAGCAGCTTCAAAAAATTGGAATGAGCATATTTTATTAGTAAAAAACCAGCAGGCTATTTCAAAATAAAAAATTGTACCGACCCCAAAAGTTAGACCAAAATTCTAACGTTTGGAGGTCGGTACAATTCTCTGCTTTTTCGTTCCAAGCTCTTCATTTTTATTCAGTTTTTTCTTGCCAACATAATTTGCTGCAGACTCCTTTCAAAAGGAAGGATGTTTCTGCTGCTGATTCAGCGGAGAGAGTGTATTGCTTTGATCTGCTGTAAATGCTTCGTATAAGCTAAATATCTGATTTCTTTTTTTGATGTTTAGTTTAATAAAAATATTGTGGACATGGGTTTTGACTGTGCCGATAGAGAGAAAAATTTCATCGGCGATTTCCTGATTCTGTTTATGAGCAAGTAGCAGGGTGAAAATTTCTTTTTCCCGTTGTGTAAGAGCGTAATGACAGCAAAAATTTTCAAATAGAACGGCTTCATTATTTTGTTCAGGCTCTTCAACTGCCACAGGTTTCTGACTGTCATGGAGGAAGAACTTCATCATTAACACGCAAATAAGGATTGAGAAAATATCTTCACAAACGTTTCGATTGTTGATTTTAATCGATAGGGAGGTGTATTGATCCAGGTTAAAGATGACGTAGGTGTCTTCAAGTAAAATCAGAATCCCGCCAATTAGAGAAGCAAGTGCAGCCCACTTCAAATAGTAAGCACTGTTAGTAGATAATTCAGCCGAATGTCTGCGCCACTTCATCCAGGCAAAGAGCCCCATGTAAATCATGAGTAGTTGATTAGGCAGATAGTAAAGCCAGATTTTAAAAGCAGAGTTAGGCAGAAGCGGAACACTTAAGAGCCAAACAGCCATCATAATTAAGAGTAGGTAGTGAATCATTTTGAGTTTTTCATTTAAAAGTGTTGTGATGATTAAAAATGAGCAATAAGCGTTTGCCAAATAAATAATGGTTTTAGCAGCAGGAATACTCATAAAGGTTTGATTGTAGCTGGAGGCAAAGGAGTTAATAAACTCTGTCATATAAATAATGACATTATCAAAAATAAAAAATAGCAGAAAAATAGTTAATACCATGTAGATTTTCTTTTTTTCTTTCATGTAAAAGCTAATAGAAAGAGACATGGCGAGCGCATATAGGACAATCAATAAGATATTATAGATAAAAATAGATATCATCATGAAGAAACCCCTTTCATTTTTTTCGAATGATAACGATTTGTGTATAGTAGACAGCAAAATAAAATGATCGAAAATAAATAAAAAATGACTAAGTAAAGCATAAGGTTCTATTTCTTCTTTGCGCTTAAATTATAACATTTTTTCAAAGGTTTATTCATAAAACTTTCTAAACTTTTCATCTAAACTTTTCTAAACCCTTGATAAACCTACATTTTCTGAATGATTAAATACTTAGGTAGGGACAAAATGATAGCGTTTACATCCGTTGGTTTATCGTAAACTTGTTTTTTAAAGTTTATAGTTTGGAGTGTAAAAAGCACAAAGGAAAAATGAGGAGGAAACAAACATGTCAAAAAAAGATTTTATTACAACTGAAAATTATACGAAAGGAGAAATTACTGAAATTGTAGATCTTTCATTAAAAATTAAAGCATGTATCAAAAACGGTTATTATCCTCAACTATTAAAAAATAAATCACTTGGAATGATTTTCCAGCAAAGCTCTACTCGTACACGTGTATCTTTTGAAACAGCCATGACACAATTAGGTGGTCATGCTCAATACCTAGCACCTGGTCAGATTCAACTGGGCGGACATGAAACAATAGAAGATACTAGTCGTGTTCTTTCAAGATTAGTAGATATTATCATGGCTCGTGTTGACCGTCATCATAGTGTAGATGATTTAGCTACTCATGCCACAATACCTGTAATCAACGCAATGTCAGATTATAATCACCCAACACAAGAATTAGGCGATTTATGTACAATGATTGAACATTTGCCGGAAGGTAAAAAGATTGAAGACTGCAAAGTTGTTTTCGTAGGGGATGCTACTCAGGTATGTTTCTCTCTTGGTTTGATTGCAACTAAAATGGGAATGAATTTTGTTCATTTTGGACCTAAAGGCTACCAATTAAATGAAGACCATCAGGCTAAACTGACAAAAAATTGTGAAGTTTCAGGAGGAAGCTTCTTAATCACTGATAATGAAGATGATATTATGGGAGCTGATTTTCTATATACAGACGTTTGGTATGGTCTTTATGATGCTGAGCTTTCTGAAGAAGAACGTTTAGCTATTTTCTATCCAAAATATCAGGTGACTGCCGACATGTTGAAAAAAGCAGGAGAAAATTGTAAATTTATGCACTGCCTGCCTGCTTCAAGAGGTGAAGAAGTAACAGATGAAGTGATGGACGGACCAAACTCTATCTGTTTTGATGAAGCAGAAAATCGTTTAACCTCAATTCGCGGTTTACTAGTTTATCTATTAGGCAAGCATGACGAAAGAAATCCGATTGATATCAAAAAACAAGCGGATGCAAAAGCAGCACTGGAAGTATTTTTAGGTAAACCATTGTAAAAAATGCTATCGGAGTATTCAGAGAAAACAGCTTAGGAACATTCTTCTGAGAAGTATATTCGTTGACGGGAGGGAAAGTTAAGCTGTTTTCCCTCCTACTTCCATACACCCAAAAGAAAGGATGTTAAACATGGAAGCAAAACGAAAAAAGTTTAGTCTATTCAGCGCCATACTTTCTGTAATATGTGTGGTGTTTGTGGCAGAAGCGGCCGCACCAGTAGCTGCAATTGGGAATTCGCAGTTTTTTTGGTGGATTTTTCTATTAATTGCCTTTTTACTCCCTTATGGTCTAATTTCATCTGAGCTTGGAACTACTTATATTGGCGATGGGGGAATCTATGATTGGGTGACAAAGGCTTACGGTCACCGCTGGGGCTCTAGAGTATCCTGGTATTATTGGATTAATTATCCGCTGTGGTTAGCATCGTTAGCAGTTATGTGTCCTGAATTAATTACCACAATTACTGGTATTGAAGTATCTACAGTAGGAGCTGTTATTATTGAATTAATCTTCATCTGGTTGATTGTCTGGATTAGCTTTTACCCAGTCAGCGACAGTATCTGGATTTTGAACGGAGCAGCTGTTGTTAAAATGCTGCTGGCAGTTCTAATCGGCGGACTGGGCGTTTATGTAGCATTAACCAAAGGTGTAGCGAACGAATACTCTGTTGGTTCGATGCTGCCGAAATTTGATCTTCACAGCTTATCCTTTATCTCTGTAATCATTTTTAACCTACTAGGTTTTGAAGTAATCTGTACGTTTGCTGATGATATGGAAAATCCTAAAAAACAAATTCCTCAGTCAATTATTGCTGCAGGAATTGTAATTGCCGCGATTTATATTTTCTCAGCATTTGGTATTGGCGTAGCCATTCCGACAGAAGAAATTAGTACAAGCAGTGGTCTAATGGATAGCTTCAAGCTGCTTACAGGATCAAACTCAGGGTTTTTCATTGGCGCGATGGCTTTCCTATTCCTGTTAACACTTTTTGGCAATATGATTTCATGGTCACTTGGTGTAAATAATACGGCCTGCTATGCTGCTGAAAATGGCGATATGCCGAAATTCTTTGGTTTGAGAAGTAAGAAGAATGAAATGCCGATTGGTTCAGCAATCATGAACGGTGTCGTTGCATCAGTTGTAGTAATAATCGCACCAATATTGCCGAATCAAGATTTATTCTGGGCATTCTTCTCGTTAAATCTGGTGATGTTCTTATTATCTTATGTACCGGTTTTCCCAGCTTTCTATAAACTGAGAAAAATCGATCCAGATACACCGAGACCATTCAAGGTTGGAGGAAGCGATTTGTTCTTAAAAGTTCTAGTTGTTGTACCAATGATTCTAATTCTTATTTCTCTGGTATTTACAGCGCTGCCTCTACAATTTGATGCGGAAACACTAAATGAACAGCTGCCGATAACCATTGGCGCAATTGTTTTTGTCCTATTTGGTGAAGGAATCATTTTATTCAAGAAAATAAAAAAATAAAACGAATGGAGTAGATAGAGATGGCTAAAAGAATTGAAGGAACAACCCCTAAGCAAGACGGATTTAGAATGCCCGGTGAGTACGAACCTCAGGAAAAAGTCTGGATGATTTGGCCGGAACGTCCTGATAACTGGCGGGATGGCGGCAAACCAGTGCAAGAGGCGTTTACTGAAGTTGCTAAGGCAATCAGCCGTTTTACCCCAATGAATGTGGTTGTTTCTCAAGCACAGTTCCAGAACTGTCGCCGGCAGCTGCCGGCGGAAATTACGGTTTATGAAATGTCTAATAATGATGCTTGGGTGAGAGACTGCGGTCCGTCATTCCTAATTAACGATAAAGGTGAATTGCGTGGTGCAGATTGGGCATTTAATGCCTGGGGCGGTTTAGTAGATGGCTTGTATTTCCCTTGGGATCAAGATGATTTAGTGGCTCAGAAAATTTGTGAGATTGAACATGTGGATTCTTATCGGACACCAGATTTTGTTTTAGAAGGCGGTTCGATTCATGTAGATGGTGAAGGAACAGTTTTAACTACAGAAATGTGCTTATTGAGTGAAGGACGCAACCCTCATATGACCAAAGAAGAGATTGAAGCTAAACTTTGTGATTATCTAAACTGTGAGAAAGTTCTCTGGCTGAAGGATGGTATCGATCCTGAAGAAACCAATGGACACGTTGACGACATCGCCTGCTTTGTTGCACCGGGAGAGGTTGCCTGCATTTATACAGAAGATGAAAACAGTCCTTTCTATGCAGCTGCTCAGGATGCATATAAGCGTTTAAATGAAATGACTGATGCGAAAGGTAGAAAACTGAAGGTTCACAAAATTTGTTGTCCTGTTGAAAATGTAACAATCAAAGGCTCATTTAAGATTGATTATGTAGAAGGAACAATGCCAAGAGAAGATGGAGATATTTGTATTGCTTCTTATATGAACTTCCTGATTACAAATAATGGTGTAATCGTTCCTCAATATGGGGATGAAAATGATGCACTGGCTATTCAGCAAATTCAGGAAATATTCCCAAATCATGAAGTAGTAGGGGTTAATACAGTAGAAGTAGTGTACGGCGGTGGAAACATTCACTGTATTACACAGCAACAGCCAAAATGTTAGGAAGCAGGAGGAAAAAAGATGTCACGAATCGTTATTGCACTTGGAGGAAATGCGCTGGGAAATTCTCCAGAGGAACAGCTGGAACAAATTGAAGCATCCGCTCCTGCATTAATCAATCTAATTAAGCAGGGTCATGAAATCATTCTGAGCCATGGAAATGGTCCTCAGGTTGGGATGCTGGAAAAAGCATTGAATATGGCTGCTGATCAGGATGAATCTGTTGCTCATTTCCAGCTTCCAGAATGTACAGCAATGAGTCAGGGGTATATTGGTTTTCATTTGCAGAATAGAATTTTGAATCAGCTTCGGAAAGAAGGCATGCCTTGGAACGTAGCGACAATTGTTACTCAGGTAGAAGTAGATCCGAAAGATCCGGCGTTTGAAGCGCCAACCAAGCCGATTGGCAGCTTTTACACTGAAGAACAAGCTGAAAAGCTACAAAAAGAAAATCCGGCGTTAGTATTCAAAGAGGATTCTGGCAGAGGCTACCGCCAAATGGTTGCTTCGCCTAAGCCGATTGATATTGTAGAAAGTAATTCCATTTTGAATTTACTTAATAGTGAGTTCATCGTAATTGCTTGCGGCGGCGGCGGAATCCCGGTGGTAAAACAGGGAGACGGCGATTACAAAGGTGCGTTGGCGGTTATCGATAAGGATGCAGCTTCAGCGAAGTTGGCTGACCTGGTAGATGCTGATTACTTCTTTATCCTAACAGCTGTTGATCATGTTGCTATTCGTTTTGGACAGCCGGATCAAAAGAATCTTGAAGAAATAACAGTAGCTGAGGCCAAAGAATATATTCAGGCCGGAGAGTTTGCACCAGGCAGCATGCTGCCAAAGGTTGAAGCGGCCGTAGAATTTGCTGCTTCAAAAGCTGGTAGAACAGCAGTCATTGCTTCCTTAGAAAAAGCACCGCTCGCAATTAATGGAGAAAGTGGTACCCGTATTCGTTTATAATAGAGAACAATGTGAAAACTCCTTATGAAATGCAGAAGAAACAGTCAGTTATAGCTATGACTGTTTCTTCTGCATTATTTAGTAAGCAATGCCAATGGTGTGCAGATTTTTTATAAGCTGTCATTTTAAAGAGTAGACAAAAGTTTCTATTGAGAGTAATGAAGAAACATGAACAGCAGTGTTCATTTTATCTATCTGGTAGGTGGTAGCTTTTAGGTGTATATAAAATTGAAAATCATTTTGAGAAAATTAAAGGGATACCTATTTTTTAGATTAATTTTTGAAATTGTTAAGTTTAACGCTGATTAGTATGAAAAAATTATTGATTTTTTTCATTTATAGTAAGAAATGTCTTTTTCAATATGTTAAAATAGTTACATATTTCAAATGGGGAGGATAAAAATGAAAAGCAAAGTGTTGAATGGTGTGCTGATAGGTGCTACAGTAGTTGCGGTAATTGCTGCTATAGTATTTTTGTTTATCAGTAGTGGAGAGATAAATGGCGAAACAGCAGAGAAAGTTGCTTCAGAAAAAATAGAAGAACCAACAAAAAAAGGAACAATAGATAGTCATATCCTCCCTGAAACAGGGACAGTTGCCTATCAGGAATTTGGCGTTGATAGAGGATTGGGTGTCTTTCATTTAATCGGAAAAAACGGATCTACAGCTAATGGTGTTGTTCCAAGTATTGATTCAGATAAGGTAATTGTTGCACGTATTCATTACGAAGCGAGAGATTTCGACCCAGCACTGTCGACCTATATATATATTGACGGAGTTGAAGCTGGACAAGCACAAATAGGGAATAAAGCATTTACTTTAATTTTAACGGAAGAGAACGGCGGACTGGTTATCGGCAGTCATAAGATTCAGCTTGTACAGTTTCCAGAAAATAAAAGAGATGCACTGGCTGTTTCAGTTAAAACTCAGCAATATGAGGTTCAATAGCACCAAAAGCTCTTTTTGTCGATTGTGCTACTTTGGAATAATTTTCAACTTGATTTTAAAACTGCGTTTGACCATAAAAATAGCGACCTCGAAAAGTTAGATTTTTAGGTCTAACCTTCGAGGTCATTTCATTTATCTTTTGTTTTTCTTTTTGCAGCAATTGAGACCGATGATTAATAGTACGGATTTTTCCTCATTTTTTGAAGAATACAATGCCCTTTAAAAGTTAAACCAATTGGAAAGGTCTCATCACCTAGTGAACCAAGATTTATCAATGGATTATTGCCAGTAGTGAGGACTAAAATTGCATAAGCGACATCCGTATTTCGATAGTCCCAAGTAGTTTCAGTTATATGATTCTTACCATAGATTGTTTCGTTATCTAAGCTTTCTGCGTATTCCAAAACCTGTAACAGTAATTCTTTTTTCAATTCCATTGTACTCACCTCCAGTTCTTATTATAGCATGTATTTAATACGTTTCGAAGCGCTTACAATTTATTGGCAAAAGAAAAGTAGAATTTATTATACTACCGATGTTTTATGTCTGAATATTGACAGTGTAGAAGGTGTAATGTATTATAAAATAGCATGATGGATGCCGTTTTGTGGATTTTATGTAAGCAGAGCAGCTGTTATTATATTAGGCGGTCATGGCGGAATGGCAGACGCGCTGCCTTGAGGGGGCAGTGGGAGAAATCCCGTGGAAGTTCGAGTCTTCTTGGCCGCATTAATTTATTTTTTTATTTAACGCTCACTTAGCAAAGCCTTTTGGCTGGGTAAGTGAGCGTTAAAATTATCTCTCCGTAAGATAACAGAGACTTACAATATTTAGTTATACTATTGAAGTAGTGTAAGTTCTAATTCTCCTTCAAGTGTGTAAATTTCACCTTGTTCAATAACTACGCCGTGATATCGTTCATCACCACCGTTATTATTTTCCCAGAAGCCATTCTCATCACTAAAAGAATTATAGCCGCTGCCGATAAAAGAAAGATCATAGGTGCCTGTTGGTAAATCCTCTCCCCCAATGTATTTACCGCCATATAAAGCGTAAACACCATCGCTGCTTTCAATTTTTTTAGTCTTAGTTAGTTTTACATCACCACTAATACTGTAGGTTAAGCCTTTTTCAATTTCAATACCGTGAATTTTTTCTCCGCCACCGTTGTTATTTTCCCAGAAGCCATCATCGTTGCTGATAGAATTATAACCTTTTCCCACAAACTCTAAGTTGTAACGTCCAGTAGGAAGATAGCTATCTCCACCTTTGTATTCTCCATCAAAAAGCTCTAAATCGCCATTTGTGCTTTCGCTAGATTTCGTGTTCTCACTTGAGCTTTCTTTTGTCGACTTATAGCTTTTTTCTGATGATGAGCTGCTTTCTTCAAAATCCTCATCCTCTTCATCCTCGTCTTCTGAAGTCTCATCTGTTGAAGAATCATCGAGCTTACTTTGTAGTTTTTCAATTTTCTCTTCCAGCTCTTTTACCTTTGCACTATCCCCATTACTGCATCCGGCAAAGACCACTGCTGATAAAAGTGTTACCCCCAATAAACTAATTCTTTTCATTTTAACTCCTCTTTTCTATGGTATAATTTATGTGGATAGTTTATACAGCAATATAAATATCCAACACATCCTGTCTTTGGTTGGAGGGATGTGTTTTTTTATTTCAAGTTGGAACATAAAATTAAAAAGAGTCATCGATTGTCCAGCACTGAAAAGTAACAGATTTAGCTGAACAGCCGTTTTTAATTGATTTTGAGATATCCTACAATAATAAAGTATAGCAAAATTTGAGAGATAAAACATCAAGTTTTTAGTCATTTAATTTCAATTTATAGTAGCTTTTTGAGCATATTTGAGAGACGGAGAATTTACAGATAATGAATATTTGATAACCAACGGAGAGCGGAGAAGTTGAACAGGGAAGAGCTAATAAATATCTATTTTGTATTCTTTCTTTTTTCTATGTGTATCATTTTTGTATTGGATTATCTGACTAATGGCTTAGCGAATGAAGCTTTAGTCTTCAATTCTGAAAAATTTATTGCTGATAAAGAGTTTTATTGACTGTTTATGTATTCCTTTTACCATTTCAAATTGTCTCACCAGATAGGTAATGTATTGCTTATGGATTTAGCCTGGCTGTTTCATAAACGTACAAAAAGCTTTTGGCTGCTAATTGTGCTTTTCTTAAGTACAATAGTAACGGGGCTAATCTTTCTTATCGTACGTTTTCCTGCTGATTTTATTATGCAGAGTTCTTCTGCCGACTTCTATGCTTGGTATAGAATGGTGATTTTCGACTATGTAAAGCTTGGAAAAAATAAATTCATTAAAGATTTATCAAGGAGACCATATATAATTAATCCATTGATTGTTGGAAATTTAGTAAGCTTGTACCGGAGCGGTTTTATCGATTATTCAGGAGTAGTTATTCATTTTATCAGCTTTGTTGTAGGAGTAATTCTTTCGGTTATTGCCTTAAAAATGTTGTCTAAGGATTTGTAAACAGATTTGAGCTTTTACTTTAAACTAAAAAAAAAACATATATGTTTTTAAATTTATTCTTTTTTGTCTGAATATAAATCAACAAAATTTTACGGGATAACTTGGTTGATTAGCTTTCTTTAAATAAAAGTGTCTTTTGTTTATAGAGGAGATGATTTTTCATTATAGTGGATATATTCTACTATAAGAGGGGAATAGATATAGGAACTAAGATTGAACAACTAATAAATGACTGTGATGTAATTGCACTGACGGTGAATGGAGATGCCGGATTTCCACATAGCAAAATATGTTCTGCTCCTATTGTTAAAACTAGCTATTATTCCTTAAAGTTTTATTTGGAATCAAAGGATCCAATTATTAACCATGTTTGTAGAAATCCTAAGGGATGTGTACACTGTTTTAAAATGGATACTTTTGAAAGTGTTATTTTAAAAGGGGTATTCTGCTTGGAGGAACTGAGAAATTACGAGGAATTTAATGAAGTTATCGAGCGCCAACAGCAGGTACTGAAATGTCAGCAGCCAATTATTCTCGGTTTTGATACGATGAATGCAGAGATGGTTAGGAATAAACGGATTTTTAGATAGATTGTATTTATAATTAACTATTTTTAAAATCGAGTTAGATAAAAGAAATAAGTATCATTTTGTAGTGCCCCTAAAAGTTTGACTTTTTGAGGCACTACATTTCATTCAAGCTGCTCTTGTTTCTTTTATTATTGCCCTTTTAAAAATTGATAGAAGGCAATGATAATGGAAAATACAGTTAAAACAGAGACAATTAACTGAGAAACATTTGTTGCATACTCAGTTTGAGAAGGATCAATAATTCCAATAAACATAAAATAGAATGTCCAAACCAGTCCAATTCCTAAAAGTAGAAAGGTAAATAAATTAATGATGGTACTATAATCTTTCATTTTTTGTGTTAGAAAGCTGGCTCGATTCAATTCTCTTTGATTTGGACGAAGAATTTTTGAATAGATTCCCCAGATAAAGCCAACAATTAAGCCTATGGTTATACTAAATGAAATACTCAACATAAAATCTATCATACGTACTCCTTAAATTGTATTAGCGAAGTAAAAATCAGCCTAGAATCAATTAAAGTAAGAAAAATTTAATTTGTAATCTTGTTAATGCTGGTTAAAGTTCTAGACTTTATATCCGGTTGTTTTTTACCTCAAAAAGATAGTGAGGCATGTCAATGCCTTGATAATGCTTAACGAAACGCTCAGTTGGAAGCATTCCGTTTCGGATGGCTACCCGCATAGAAGACAGATTGGTATCTCGTATAATGGATACAACTGAGGGGGCTCTAAGTTTTTCAAAGGCATAGTTTTTACAGTATTCAGCCGCTTCAGCTGCATAGCCTTTATGCCAAAAATCCTTTCTGAGGTGATAACCAATTTCCAAGTAAGACGTGCCGGCGATTTCTTGATGAGTTAAACCACATTCCCCGATAATTGTTCCAGATGCTTTTTCTTTTAAGCCCCATAAGCCATAACCTAGCTCCTTATAGTTAGAAAGATTCCATTCTAACCAGCTGCGTACCTCCTGATCCGAAAAACTATGTTCATAGGCATACATAACTTCAGCATCCTGAAGGAAGCTTTGCAGACCATAAAGTGTATCTTCCGACCATTCAAAAAGCTGCAGTCTTTCTGTTTCCATTATTTCCATCGCTTCATCCACTCCTTCGAAAAAATTTTGATTATGTAATCATACAACTAATAGTTTACCATGAAAAGTTTCGCTAAGGAGCTATAAATGTGCATATTTGTGAATGAAAAAAGCGAAAATGAGCAGTCTCTTATTACCAACTCTAGCCCCGCTAATAGTTGATATAGATGGTTATTTCAGAAAAGGAAGCAGTCCAAAGGTTATTGTAGAAGATGCTTGACAAAATTTATATAAAACATTATTATAAATTAGTCGGGTTTGAGACGTTTTGTTATATTAAATGCGGTCATGGCGGAATTGGCAGACGCGCTAGCTTCAGGCGCTAGTGGTAGAAATACCGTGGAAGTTCGAGTCTTCTTGACCGCATCCTTAAAAGCAGAAATTTCTTCTGCTTTTTTATTTTGTCATGGAAAAGAAGAAAAAACAGAGAAAAGCAATCATGCTTTTCTCTGTTTTTTTACCTGTATAATTACCCATTGATTCGACGGCGGTTCTCCATAGAGATGTTCCCAAGATATTGGTAAAGAGGGAGAATATCTGTCTTCTTAGGAAATTCAAATTTATGTTTTGCATGGCTTTCATTGTTTGACCGCTGATTAACATTTGTTAGATAGGTAACGACAATTTCACTGTCATCCACACCGAAGCCGGCAGTCTCCATTTCCACATCGATAATGGATTCCATATGAACAGATTTGAAAGAGGTCTTCTTACCTGTAGCTCCTTGCTTATCAACAAAAATAATTCGATAATTCGTAAAAATCAACGCATCGCGTACCAGCTGATAGCCCATAACAATTTCCTCGCCATCGAATAAGTAACCACGATATTCATTCGTTAATTCCTTTGGTGTTTTTTCAGAATAATTACCTAGTGCTCCTTGTACAATAGTACCAAAACCAAATTTCACCATTTTTATTCCTCGCTTTATGCTATAGTTTATTCTATACCAATACAATGACAACTGCTTTTTTACCACAAATCAATTGTTACTGTCTATAATAAATTAAACCATAAAACTACTAAAAGAAATAGAGGCTAGAGCGATTGTTTATTCCTTTATTGGTTATTTAAGGGATATATTGAACCAGCAGCCTGAATTCATAGATTGATTCATTTTTAGTGTATATTTGTTAGGAGGAAAAGATGATTTTTGGAAAATGTAAAGTGTGTAAAGAGGTACCATTATTTGAAGGGCATGGGGAGTCAAATCAAGGGAATGCGTTGCTGCTTTGCCGTGAACTTGTTAAGGAGAAAAAACTTTCTTATGGAGGCGGGAATTGTCCTTTAGAGAAGACTGAAGAGATACTTATGGCCGAAACACAATATACGGTCAGTCATTTTTTTCGCTGCAGAAAATGTAAACAATTGTTTCATTTAGGCTTTTGCATAAGAGGAGCGCCTTTTCTTAAAAAGATAAAGCGAATTTCACCAGTTTTTTTCAACAAGTGAAATTTTTTTGCTGAGTAAACACGTGGAAAAAGGCTCTTTAATGATATATTTCTAACATAATTATTGATGAAATAAAAAAATAGCTAAAATTCAGAAAATATCGTTGCTTTTTTTGAGAGACTGGCGTAATTTTAAAAGTATAAATTTTGAAAATGAGGGATTCAGTATGAGAAATTTTGACAAATCAAAGAAACTTGAAAATGTAAGTTACGATGTCCGTGGTCCTGTTTTAGAAGAAGCTGATAGAATGCAGGAGGAAGGCATCAATATCTTGAAGTTAAATACTGGAAATCCCGCCCCGTTTGGCTTTGATGCGCCAAATGAAGTGGTCAGAGATATGATTATGAATGTCCGTAACTCTGAAGGATATTCTGATTCAAAGGGGATTTTTTCTGCTAGAAAAGCGATTGAACAATATTGTCAGCTGAAACAGTTTCCCAATGTTACAATCAATGATATTTATACAGGAAATGGTGTCAGTGAACTGATTACTATGTGTATGCAGGGATTACTTGATAATGGAGATGAAGTACTGGTACCGACGCCGGACTATCCGTTGTGGACAGCATCTGTTTCACTGGCTGGCGGACATCCTGTTCACTATATCTGTGATGAGCAGGCAGAATGGTATCCTGATATCGATGATATTAAAGCTAAAATTACAGCAAATACAAAAGCGATTGTTGTTATTAATCCCAATAATCCTACAGGTGCACTTTACCCTAAAGAATTGTTGGAGGAAATTGTTAAAGTCGCAAGAGAAAATGATTTAATTATTTTTTCTGATGAAATTTATGATCGTCTGGTGATGGATGGGCTGATTCATATCCCAATCGCAACGCTTGCGCCGGATTTGTTTGTGGTCACATTAAACGGCTTGTCTAAGTCTCATCGTGTAGCAGGCTTTAGATGTGGATGGATGGTACTGAGCGGCGATAAGTCACGAGTACAGGGATACATTGAAGGGCTGAATATGCTTTCTTCAATGAGATTGTGTTCGAATGTGCTGTCTCAGCAAATCATTCAAACAGCCCTTGGAGGCTATCAAAGTGTTGATGAACTCCTTCTTCCTGGCGGACGGATCTATGAGCAGCGAGAGTACATTTATAATGCAATCAATGCAATTCCCGGTCTTTCAGTTGTGAAGCCTAAAGCAGCATTCTATATTTTTCCTAAGATTGATACTGCTCGTTTTAATATCTATGATGATGAAAAATTTGTTTTGGATTTTCTTCATGAACACCATATTCTTTTAGTTCATGGGGGCGGATTCAATTGGCAGCAGCCTGATCATTTCCGGATAGTTTATTTACCTAAAATGGAAGATTTAAAATATACAACGGAAAAAATGGAAGAATTTTTAAGTACCTATAGACAAAAATAATTAATAAAAGTCTGGAATAATACCTAATTCCAGACTGTTTGTTTTTTTCTAATCTATTGAAAACTCTAAAAGCATATGCTTTTTTGGGTGGATTGACCTACCTTTGATTTTATGCCTCTTGTTAACAAAGGAAGGCTAAAAAATATGCAATGCTGGATTAGCTGAAATTTTTTTAGTTACTGGATACTACAAAAGTTGGTAACAGTTGGATATACAGATGATTCAAGCTTTGTTGATACTACCGATTTATTGGGGAATTTCGATTGAGTGGATTGTTAAAAAGCAAAGATTGTGCAGAAGTGTGAGATAAGAGAGAATCTAATAATTAGGCTGAAAAAATAACTTATGGTTATTAAATAAAAAACAAATCTTTCAGACGGGAGTGTCTGAAAGATTTGCCGAGCACTTTATTTAATAATACTGTGTCTGTTATCTGGTCAGCTGCATTCAATCAAGGTGCACTGTTTTTTACTGATGACCATACGATTAGTGTATTTTTCTTCCATATCAGAGCTGGGGTCGTTAACAACGATTAGATAGGAATTCTCATACTCCTTTTCGATATAACCGACATGACTGCCTTTTTCCCAATTAAAACTTACCTTCTTTTCTTGTGTCATAAATAACACTCCTTATTCGAAAAATAAAGTGATGTTGACAGTTGGTGAAGTGAGTGAAGTATATTCTTGCAGTTTATTATGCAATAAAGTACAATAAATTCAAAATGCGAATTCGCATATTTTACTAAATATAATATATTTTAATGGTTTGAATATTTATTTATTAAGAAAGCATTTTACAGGGGAGAAATAATGAATTCTTTTGGAAGTGTTATTAAGGAAATACGTAAAAAAAGAAAGCTGACGCAGAAGATGTTATCTGAGGATATTTGTTCTCAAAGTGTGCTCAGCAGAATAGAGAACAATGAAGAACTGCCGAACGTTGTTGTGATGCAGCAGATTTGTCAGCGTTTAGGGGTTACTATGGATCAGATTATGCACTTTCGTTCGGAAGAAGTTCAAATGTTAACTCAGCTGTTCGAAAAAATGGCAGATTATTTTCGTCATAAAGAATATAGTAAGCTGATGTTCTTTATTTGCGATATGAAGCTGGAGGAGCGAATCTATCTTGATACAGATTGGCAGCGCTATTATTATTATTTAGGCAGCTGCGAATTTTATCTGCATAATCATTACGAAAAAGCAGTAATGGATTTAAGAAAAGGGCTTTCTTATACGTACCAGTCAAATAAGAACAATCTTTCAGATTTTGAAATTCAGATTATCAGCTGCTTGGGCAGCACTTATGGGGTGATGGGAAAAAAAGAAGCTGCGGAAAAATATCTAAAACTAAGTATCTATTATTTTCATGATTTGCCTTACGAGCGGATCAATGCTGAGCTAACGAAAATATTTTTTAACTATGCTTATTTTCTTTTACAAGAGGAACGCTATGAAGAAGCTCAAATTTATATTAATCAAGGGATTGGCTGGGCGCGGAAAAAGAACAGCTACTACTACCTTGAAGAGCTGTTCAATTTGAAAAGCGAGCTGCTCTATCTGAGTAATCAGCATAATGAAGCTGAAAAATATAGACATTTGGCTGAGCAGCTGAATCAAGTCATTCATTTAAAACTATAAAGGTCTACACCATTCTTGACTTCTGGTGCTATTAAGAGTAACTTAAACATAAGATAATATTAGAAAGAAGGATAACAATGAAAACATTTATTTATGCTGAAAAATTCTTTTTAAAAAGCGATGTCAAGGGTCCTGGTTATCTGGAAATAACCGACGGACTTTTTGGAGATTTCTACAAAGAACTTCCTGAAAAGGATGCCAAAGTGATTAATGAAGAAGGTAAATGGATAGCGCCAGGCCTTGTCGATACTCATATTCATGGGTTTATGAATCATGATGTAATGGACAACGATGCAGAGGGCATCAAAGTGATGTCGGAAGGACTGCTTTCTTGTGGGGTTACTTCATTTTTGCCAACAACTTTAACTTCCAGTAAAGAACGTTTGAAGGATGTTGCTGAAACAATTGGCAAGGTTCATCAAGAGGTATCTGGTGCGAAAATTCAAGGCATTTATTTTGAAGGTCCCTTCTTTACTGAAGAACATAAAGGGGCTCAAAACCCAAGTTACTTTGGTGATCCGGATTTAGCTGTTTTTAATGAATGGCAGGAAGCATCAGGCGGTTTGATTAAAAAAATTGCTTTAGCTCCTGAACGTAAAGGAGTAAAAGAATTTGTCAAAGCTGTGACAGATGAGGGTGTTGTGGTAGCCTTGGGACATAGCGACGCTACTTTAGAGCAGGCTACAGATGCAGTGGAGTCTGGTGCTAGCGTTTTTGTTCATGCCTACAATGGAATGAGAGGATTGAATCATCGTGAACCTGGGATGGTGGGTGCGCTGATGTCGCTGAAACATGTCTTTTCTGAGCTGATTTGTGATGGACACCACGTTCATCCAAATGCAGCGGATATTTTGATGGAAAAAGCTGGTCATGATCATGTTGCGTTAATTACAGACTGTATGATGGCTGGCGGTATGCCTGACGGCAATTATAACTTAGGTGAATTTCCTGTGGTTGTAAAAGATGGAACAGCTCGCCTGGAGTCAGGAAATCTGGCAGGAAGTATTCTTAAGCTGAAAGAAGCGATTAAGAATGTTGTTGACTGGGAGATTGCAACACCTGAACAAGCAGTAATGATGGCAACACTTGTGCCAGCTGTCAGCTGTAAAATTGATGACCGTTGCGGTATGATTGCCAGCGGACGTGAAGCAGACTTTATCGTATTAAATCCTTCAATGGAATTAGAAGCAACATATCTAGACGGTGTAGAACGTTACCGGGCAGAGTAATCTCAATTAGAGTAAAGAGCCGAGGGATTGTAACAGAAGTGTTGTGGATTGAGACAAAGGGTTAGGTACCTGCAGCTTGTCTGTGATTCACGTGTTACTTCAATCGTCGAAGCTTAGAGAATCTTTGAAATACGGTTTAATCGATTTTAGGGTCTGGAGACATTTATTGTCCCAGATCCTTTATTTTGTTCATGAAGAAAGTTAAGGGGATACTCAAAATTTTTTGTTTAGTGCAAGTCGGTTTTTATAGTACAATACTAGTAAAACCGACAGGGAGGCTGGCGTATGGGACAGAGTTTGCTGAGCAGACTGAAGCATCAATATATTATTACTCAGGTCAATAGAGCAAAAATTCCTGATTTTACGGAGAGTGGGCAGATTCGTGAAAAACTGGTGTTTTCTGGAAAGGTTCAAAACGTTGGGTTTCGTTTTCAGGCGAAACTGATGGCGGAGCGTTTAGAGCTTTTCGGCTGGGTCAAGAATAGAGAAAATGGTGATGTTGAAATGGAAATACAAGGACCACAAAAGAAAATCACGTTCTTAATAGAGTACATGAAAAGTAGAAAACGTATGAAAATTTCTAAGGTAACACATACAACACTGTTCATTAAAGCAGATTCTCCTCAGCTATTCGAGATTGTCTAACTGTGTTGAAAAAGACTACATGATATTTTTGTGAATAAACTTTTTCTCTGGATTTCTACAATAGAGCAATCAGGAAAAAAAGGGTCGTGTACTGGTTTTCAGTACACAACCCTTTTTTAGTCTTTATTGTTATCTGGTGAGTGAGGCGGTAAGATATTAGATTCGATTTTCCCTTCCTCGTAAGCAGTAAAGAAATCTGCTAAAAATAAAGGATAGATTTCTATGTCCAGTTTGTAAAGGGAGCTGGGAATAACAAAGGTTTCATCTGTATTTCCACCAATATAATCTCCATCAATAGTTTGACAAACAATAGTGAAATCGTGCTCTTTCCAGTAATCAAGGTCTTCGGAAGATAAGGTTTCTTCCGAAGAAAGAAAGTTTACATTTTCCTCAAAGGTTTCTTCAGCGTTGTCCTGAAAAAGAAAAAACGGGTCCTCTTCCTGCTCAGAAAACATTTTAGCAGCAGATAAAAAGGAATGTGGATCCTGTGTTGTCAAAGTATCTCGAATTTCATGAAAGTTCATTGTATCCACCTACTTTTCATTCAAAATTTTTACACGAAAGTTAATTGCAGTATTACTTTTTATTCCTTTTGCTTCCATCTCTATTTCTTTGCAAAGCAAATCTGAACCTTCATAAATTGGCGTTACCCGGTAACGAATGGTCTCTCCGTCATCCAAGGCTTTACGTATCTGGTTTTCGTATTTTGTCATATAGGGCGAATTTACAGGCGTTTGATAAAGTGTCGTAAGATTGCGGCTGTCATCACCAGAACCGCCTAATTGTCGTCCAATTAGGTGCCCGCGGGAATGATCATAAGGTGCTTTACCAGAAATGAAGCCCGGGGGACGTACATCCTGATTGGCAGTAGTCCCAGTATTTACCATATTTGGTTTCAATAAGGCATCTGCTCCAGTTGCACGCCCTAGAGAATCCAACTCGTGGTAAGTAATCCAGCCCTTTTTGCTATCCTTTGTTTCAGCGGAAGAAAAGGCTGCTGTTCCCAATTCTTCAGGACCAGGATTAGTAGATTCCTGATTCGGAGTTGAAGCGGGCAAATTTTGTTCAACAGGTGTTGACTCTAAGCCAAAAAATTCCTGAACCTGGGATGGAACCTGAACACCCAATGCACCTAGAACAAGGATAATTAATACTCCAGCCACTAAAACCATTGGCGGAACTTTAACGGATGAACTGCTTTTCTTTTTTTTACTCATAAATAATCTCCTTTATAGCAATTACGCTCATTTTTCCATTATACGAGAAAAAGAAATGAAAGCAAAAGAATTTTTCAAATTTTAATTGAAGGATAATAAAAGTAATCAGAAGCTAATTATGATAAACTTTTATTGAGAAAGGGAGAGTGTAGATGGCTTATATAGATGTAATCAATGAGTATAAAAGATACCATATGGGGGATACAACGATTGCTGCAAATGACGGCATCACGTTCTCCGTTGAAAAAGGAGAAGTAGCCGTTATTTTAGGACCTAGCGGTGCTGGTAAATCAACTGTTCTAAATATATTGGGAGGTATGGATTTCTGCGATGAGGGGCAAATTATCATTGATGGGACAGATATTTCTAAATTTAGTAGTAAAGAACTGACAACCTATCGCAGGAACGATGTCGGTTTTGTGTTTCAATTTTATAATCTGGTTCCTAATTTGACTGCCAAAGAAAATGTTGAGTTAGCCTCGCAGATTGTCGCTGATGCATTAGATCCTGTAGAAGTTCTGCAGTCTGTTGGCTTAGGTGAGCGTTTAGATAATTTTCCGGCGCAGCTATCCGGAGGAGAACAGCAGCGGGTAACCATAGCCCGCGCCATTGCCAAAAAACCCAAGCTGCTCCTTTGTGATGAACCAACAGGAGCCTTGGATTATGAAACAGGAAAACAAATTCTAAGTATTTTACAGGATACTGCAAGAAATACGGGAACGACTGTGGTGATTATTACTCATAATTCATCACTGGCTCCCATGGCTGACCGGGTAATCCGGATCAATGATGCGAAGGTCCGCAGCATGGTTGTCAATGAACAGCCGGTATCTGTCGCTGAGATAGAATGGTAGGTCTTTAAAATGAAAAAAAGTGCGTTAATTAAAACTGGTTTGCGGGAAATCAGGCAGTCAAAAACTCGTTTTTTATCTATCATGGGCATTATTTTTCTAGGTGTGATGGTGTTTGTCGGCTTAAAAGCGACTGGTCCGGATATGACACAAACTGCTGATAACTACTTTTCAAAACAAAAGCTGTCAGACGGGAAAATCGTTTCTTCTTTAGGTTTATCCGATAAGGATGTTCAAGCAGTTCAAAATGCTGCCACTGCTCAAGTTCTGCCTAGGCACACAGCAGATGTGCTTGTTTCAGACAAAAATGTAGGAATAAAGTTTATTGGAAAAAATCTTGAAGCTAAAGATGAACTTATTGAGTATGTTGTAACAGAAGGACGAATGCCTGAAAAAAGCGGTGAAATTGCCTTGGATAGTTTAGTGGTTGAAAGAGGCAATTACAAGCTAAATGAGCGGCTTATTGTATCCGATAGCGATGACAAAGATAATCAGCTGAAAACTAGAGAGTTTACCATTGTAGGATTTATCCGTTCACCAGAGTATATTGAAAATATCAGCAGAGGAAATACCACGGTGGGCAAGGGAACACTGGACTATTTTGCGGTAATTCCAGAAGCGGATATGGAAAGTACTGTGTATACTGAGATTCTTTACACTTTTGACAAGCTGAAAAATGAAGCCAGCTACTCTGAAGGCTACGACAAAATTAGAGATAAAGAAGTAAAAAGTCTGAAAGAACAGATGAAAGACCGTCCGCAGGAACGTAGAGAAGAAGTGAAAGAAGCAGCAGCTTCAGAGCTGATAAAGGCTGAACAGGAGATTCAAGATGGAGAGAAAAGCTTAGCGGATGCTCAAAGTCAATTGGCTAGCAGCAAAGCTGAGCTGGAAGCTGGAAAAACAGCGTTTGAGACCTCTCAAGCTGAGTTTTTAAATCGAATGACGGCAGCTGAGAATGAATTGACAGCAAGTCAGATTCAAATAGATCAATCAGAAGCAGAACTAAGCAATCAAAAAATACTTTTAGAACAGAAAAAAGCAGAGTTGAATGAGCTTGCACCGCAGATTGCAGCAGGGCAGACGGCACTGGTACAGCTACAGGCTCAAAGAGCTGAGCTGAGCAGTACATCTGCAGTTTTGCAGCAGCAATTTGATGGGTATCAAACGTTGACAGCTGCGGTAACAGGGCTGCAGCTGACTGCTGATGAGTATTTTGCAGCAGCCGTTGCCCAACAGGCCGCTGGCTGGCAGAGTACTTTAGCTCAGCTGCAGGCGAATGAATCAGTTTCAGCAGCTTTGCAACAGCTGATTGCTAATCCTGTGAAGGAAAATATAGGTTTGTTTGTAGCAGCAGTTAATCCTGTTATAGCTGGCATTCAGGAACAATTGAATCAGGCAATAGCTGGTCTGCAGACAATAGATGGGCAAATCGGATTACTGAATCAGCAGCTTGCCCGATACAATGACGGCCAGCAGCAGCTTGCTGCCGGAGAAGAACAGCTTCAACAGGCGGAATATCAGCTATCAGCTGGGAAAGCTCAGGCTGCCGCCGGACGAGCACAGCTTGAGCAGGCTCGGAGTGAGGGGCAAGCACAACTGGATGAAGCGCAGCGGCAGTTAGTGTCGGGAGAAGCTGAATACAATGAAGCAGCTGCTGAATTTGAAAAGCAAAAAAAGGAAAATGAACCAAAACTGCTTGAGGCAAAGCAGACATTGGAAGAAAAGAAGCAGGAGCTGGAAGAGCTGCCGGAGGCCACTTATTATTACTTTAGCCGTGAAGACAATCCCGGTTATAAGGAATTTAAAGAAAATGCAAATCGTATTTCTTCATTAGCAGTTGTCTTTCCAATCTTTTTCTTTTTGATTGCTGCGCTTGTAAGTCTAACAACCATGACAAGAATGGTGGAAGAAAAACGAACAGAGATTGGCAGCTTAAAAGCTCTAGGCTATCGTGATGGTGAAATTGCTTTTAAATTTCTTCTTTATGGTGTTGTTGCCAGCCTGTGTGGAGCGGTATTGGGATTGGCAGTAGGTTATTATTTGTTTCCAGTAATCATATTCGATGCATACGGTCAGCTGTACAATATTCCAGATTTTGTGACACCTTGGTATCTAGGATATAGTGTTTTTGCCTTATTATTGGCTGTTTTATGTACAGTTGGCGCATCCATGCTTGTCTTGCGGATGGATTTATTTAGCTCACCCGCTGTTCTGTTAAGGCCGAAGGCACCAAAAGCTGGAAAACGGATTCTGTTAGAACGTGTAACGCCGATTTGGAAACGGCTAAGTTTTATTCAAAAAGTAACAGCAAGAAATCTTTTCCGATACAAACAACGCATGTTAATGACTGTTTTAGGAATTGCCGGCTGTATGTCTTTGATTATTACTGGCTTTGGTTTAAGAGATTCAATTTCAGATATTGTGGCGGTTCAATATAATAAGGTCTGGCATTATCAGGCAGTTGTTACTAAAGCAGAGAATCATTCTACTGAAGAAGAGCAAGCATATCAAAAAGAACTAAAAAATTCCAGTAACTTGAAAGAGGCAATGCCTCTTCATGTTGAGACGCTGGAAACCAGCCATAGAGGGCGGCAAGCGGCTCAAGATGTGATGATTTATGTTCCTGAGAAACCAACAGAGGTAGAACAATTTATCACATTTGCAAATCGGCAAACAGGGGAAAAATATGCACTTACAGATGACGGTGTTATCATTAATGAAAAACTGTCTAAATTATTTGGTTATAAGATTGGTGATGACCTCACTTTAAAAAATGCAGATAATCAAAAGTTCCAGTTTAAAATTACTGGTATTGCTGAAAACTATACGGGTCATTTTGCTTACCTAACTCCTACTCTTTATCGACAAATTATAGGGAAGGAACCAGATTATAATACAGACTTTCTCTT
This sequence comes from Enterococcus sp. LJL51, assembly GCF_054871795.1. Taxonomy (NCBI): domain Bacteria; kingdom Bacillati; phylum Bacillota; class Bacilli; order Lactobacillales; family Enterococcaceae; genus Enterococcus; species Enterococcus sp. LJL51. The sequence continues at coordinate 189,936 of NZ_JBTXLW010000006.1, forward strand.
ATTCGATAAGCAGCCTTCGAAAAAGGCTGAAGAAACTATCGGCAGCCAGCTGCTGGCGCTTCCTGGTGTGCTAAATGTTACCTTTCTTTCTACATCAAGTAAGGCGCTCAATGATACAGTAGGCAGTCTGACTGTTGTTGTCTGGGTGCTAATTATTGTGTCAGGCTTACTGGCATTCATTGTTTTGTATAATCTGACAAACATCAATGTTTCTGAACGGATTAGAGAGCTTTCAACAGTAAAGGTGTTAGGTTTCTATGATCAGGAAGTAACTATGTATGTGTATCGGGAAAATATCATTTTAACACTGCTAGGTATTCTGTTTGGCTCGCTGCTGGGTAAAATTGTCCATCGGTATGTTCTAGAAACAGTAGAGGTTGACATGCTGATGTTTTCACCAACGATTCATTGGGAAAGTTATGCATATTCTGCGTTAATTACAGCCTTCTTTACCTTACTAGTTATGATACTGATGCACGTAAAATTGAAAAAAATCGACATGATTGATGCCTTGAAGTCCAATGAATAATTTCATTTTTTCTTAATAAAAAATTAATGTTTTGCAGACAGAAGACTTGATTTTACTCTTCTGTCTGTTTTTATTCTCTTATTTAAGATATGAAGGAATTATTTTTTGATTATGATTCATTTGTTATTAAATGTAACTGATTTTATAGATTCCCTCCCTTTTATAAAAGAAAATACAAAGGGAAAAATCATATTAATGCTTGGAATCATCAATATTATCCTGTTATTTTTGAATAAACATTGGTAGAATATAGATAACATCGGACAGGAAAGGGAGTGAGAAAGTGATACAGGGGATACCGCTTCAGACGATTTATTTATATGTTCTGATCATTTGTGCGGGGCTTGCAGTGATTTTACTATTGATCGGAGATATTTTCGATTTTGACGGACCAGTTGATCCGATGCTGATTATTCCATGGCTGGCGTTCACCTCTCTGTTCGGCTATTTAGGAGAATACTTGACTGATTGGAGTCATATTCTGATCTTTGCAGGTGGTGCAGCTGTCTCAATGGTGCTTGTTTTTCTGATGAATTTTTATCTGTTTGCACCAATGCGAAATGCTGAGTCGACGATTTCAATTTCAGAGAAGGACATGGAAGGACAGGTTGCAGTGGTCATTACCCCCATCCCAATTTCAGGTATGGGCGAGATTCAATTGCAAAGTGTAACTGGATCGATGAGTAGACCGGCAGCTCTCTATAGTCCGCAGGAAGCAGTCATTGAAAAGGGTGCCAAGGTACTAATCATAGAAGTAACGAATCGTGTTTGCTACGTTGTTCCTTACGAGAACAGCATTAAGATTTAAACGGGAAACTCGCGAGATGAAGCAAAAGACCTCTACAGCAACTATTTTTCTCTGTTTGATAAATAAAAAGTTTATTTGCAAACGAGTGTGAAAATGAGTTGAAAAAGGAATACTTATTTGATACTGAATTGTTAGGTCAGGTTTCAGATAAGCAGATGAAATGAAACAATTAGTATTTTAGTGAAAGAGGAGAGAAAAAATATGAGTTTTGGGATTTTGATACCAGTTGCTTTAGCTGCTTTTGTCTTATTGATGGTACTGATTATATTTGTATCGAAGTATCAGACAGCTAAGCCGGATGAGGCGCTAATCATTAGCGGAAGCTATTTAGGAACAAAAAATGTTCATGCCGATGACCGAGGTAATAAAATTAAGATTGTCCGCGGCGGCGGAGCTTTTGTACTTCCAGTATTTCAGCGTTCCAACCGGATTAGTCTATTATCAAGCAAGCTGGATGTTTCCACACCAGAGGTTTATACGGAACAAGGGGTTCCCGTTATGTGTGATGGGACATCGATTATTAAAATCGGCTCATCAGTTGAAGAAATTGCAACAGCAGCCGAACAGTTTTTAGGTAAAACACGGGAAGAACTGGAAAATGAAGCAAGAGAAGTCCTTGAAGGACATTTACGCTCAATTCTTGGTTCAATGACCGTCGAAGAAATATATCAAAACAGAGATAAGTTTAGTCAAAGTGTTCAGGAAGTTGCAAGTGTCGATTTGGCTAAGATGGGTTTAATCATTGTATCCTTCACAATTAAAGAAGTTCGTGATAAAAACGGATATCTGGATTCTCTAGGTAAACCTCGAATTGCTCAAGTAAAACGCGATGCGGATATTGCTGAAGCTGAAGCATGGAAAGAAACACGGATTAAAAAGGCAGAGGCCGAAAAAGAATCTCAGCAGGCTGAGCTGCAAAGACAGGCAGAAATCGCGGAAGCCTCAAAAGAGAAAGAATTGAAGTTGGCAACCTATAAAGAAGAACAGGATATTGCTAAAGCCAAAGCCGATCAAGCCTATAACTTGGAAAGTGCCCGGGCACAACAAGAAGTTATTGCTCAAGAAATGGAAGTTAAGGTCATTGAGCGTCAAAAGCAAATCGAGCTGGAAGAAAAGGAAATTACTCGCCGCGAGAAACAATACGATTCTGAAGTGAAGAAAAAAGCTGATGCTGACCGTTATGCAAAAGAGCAGGAAGCACTTGCACAAAAAGCAAGAGAGGTAGCCGAGGCAGAGGCAGAACGTTTTAGAATTGAATCATTAGCAGAAGCCGAGGCAAATCAGACACGTCTTGCTGGTCAAGCGCAGGCAGAAGCAACACTAGCCCGTGGCGCGGCAGAAGCAGAAGCAAAAGAAAAAATTGCGGATGCCTTTAAACAATATGGCGAGGCTGCTGTTTTAAGTATGGTACTGGAAATGCTGCCTGACCTGATGAAGGAAGCTGCACAGCCTTTAGGAAATATTGATAAGATTTCAGTAGTTGACACAGGAGCCGGCGGTGAAAACTCCGGAGCTAACCGTATTACTAATTATGCAACGAACTTGCTAGCTGGAACGCAGGAAACATTGAAAGAAACAACTGGCTTAGATGTAAAGGAACTTATTGAGAACTTTACTAAAAAAGGAACCCACAGTAGTGTCAATGTTTATGGAGAACCAAAAGATACAGACAAGCATTCACAGTAATCTATCATTTTCGATTGTTTAGGTTTCAAAAGGAAACGATTCAAATTAAGAAAAACAAATAGACAATATAAGGTTTAATATAACGGTACTATAGTTATAAAATAATAAGAAAACAAGGTCGAGACGAAATTATCCCGACCTTGTTTTGTTTTAATAAAAATATTTATTGACTGAAAAACCATTCCTTATTATTTCAAATTTTTTTTGAAAAACTAATGTAATAAAATAACTAGTAATATATAATGAATATACATTTTAGTTAAAGGAGTTTGTTAAATGAAAAAAAGAAAAAGGTTTTTTAGTTGTTTAGGGGGGCTATTGCTGGCATCAAGTTTGATGATTGGCATGGAGGCTCAGGCTGTTTCTGTTGCAAATGAAAGACAAACAATTGAGCAGCCGAATGGATCGAGGTTTGAGGTAACGATTAGAGGAGATGAGTTTAATAGTTACTATCTTACTGACGATGGAGCAATCGTCAAGAGAGGGTCGGATAATTATTGGTATTATGAAACAACTGACTCTTATAATAAAGGAGCATCAAGCTTATTTAAATATGGTATCGATAATCGCCCTATGAATGCATTGACAGAAGCTGAAATTGTAGAAAGCAGCGTTCAAAGTCAGGACTTTTTATCAGATACAACAAGTAAACTGCGCTCTCAGATGAAGTGGAGTAAAGATCAGAATCTATTGGTGATTCTTGTAGAGTTTGATGATGTGTCTCTTTCCACAACTGAAGCAGAATGGGAAAATAAAATCTTTAGTGAATCAGGGAAATCAATGCGTACCTATTATCAAGAACAGACGGAAGGGCAAATTGATATTAAACCAGCTATAGATAGCTATGGGGCGAATGACGGGATTGTAAAAGTTAAATTGAATCGTAAGCACCCAAATACAGGGATAAATATCAGTGCAACTTTAAGTAGAGAAATAATGAAGGAAGCACTAGAAAAAGCAGATGAGTATGTAGATTTTGCCCAGTATGACACTAGGAACCGTGAAAAACCAAATTATCTAGAACAAGATGAGCTTCATGTAATGACTATTTATGCTGGTTATGAAGCTTCCAAACAGACCAATATGACTATACCAGGTGTTCGAGGACATAAATATCAATTTTATTACCTGCCTAAACTTGATGGAAAGGAAATAAAGTATTATACCACCTTTGGCGAAAAAATGGATTTTGGCGGCAGCAACAATAATAAAATTGCTTCAATTGGAGTAATTGCTCATGAATTTGGGCATGATTTAGGGTTGCCGGATTTGTATAATACAACAGGGTCTGGTAAAGGGCTAGGAGCAACCTCGTTAATGGCCGGTGGAAGTTGGAATGCTGAGCGTGGAGAGGTCTCTGGAACAACACCAGCTGGACTGGATGCTTATTCTAAAGAACAACTGGGAATGCCGGTTCAGGTTGTGGATTTAGATGAAAATCCAGAGGGTATTTATGAGCTGCGGACACTTTTAAATAAAGTGGACAGTCCCAATATTTTAAGAGTGAATACAGAGAATTCTTGGGAGTATTTTCTGATTGAAAATAGACAGTTTGAAGGCTTTGATAAGGGGTATCAATCTATGTTCTTTCACTCTGGCGGCATTGCTGTTTACCGTGTAGATAAACGATATGGACAAAACGTTAGTGTTGGTGAGCAGCTGGTAACACTGCTTGAGGCAGAACAAAATATTACGGGTGCTTCTAAGATGGATGCAAACAATCCCTGGTATGGGGATCCATTTTATTACATTGGAACAGGAATCCATAAAAAAACGCAAGCAAACTCGGTTACAAAAACAACCAATCCTTCAACGAAGCTTTCTAATGGAAACTATGGTGAGTTTTCAATTGAGGTATTGGATGCGCCAGCAACTTCAATGAAGGTTAAAATTAGTAAGCATCGTCCTGTTGAAAGTGTTTCTTTTGATTTTTCAGAAAAAACCATTGAAGCAGGAGAGTCTTTTGAAGCCAATCCATCAATCATTCCAGAGAATGCATCAAACAAAAACTTGAAATGGGAAAGTGCAGATGAGACAATTGCAGTTGTTGATAAAGAGGGAAAAGTTACTGGAGTAAAGGCAGGACAGACAACGATTACTGTGAAAAGTGAAGATGGTGGAAAAGAAGCTTCTTTTATATTGACAGTGACAAGAATCCCTGTAGTTTTAGAAGATATTATTGTAAATGAAAATGTTTTATTTGTTGATGTAAATGAGACGAAGCAAGCACCAATTACCTTACAGCCGGAAAATGCTTATTTAGATGAACTGGTTTGGACAATTCAGGATCAAAAATTGGCCAAGGTTGATAGAAATGGAAAAATCACTGGACTTGAAAAAGGAAAGACAACGCTCAAGATTACTAGTAAGGACAAGAAAATTGTTAAAGAAATCACTTTATTGATAGGTGACGATCATGGGAATACCACTGATACAGCAACCAAAATCAATTTAAATGAAACGATAAAAGCACGTATTGATTATACTTTCGATGATGATGTTTTCGAAATTTCAGAGGCGGAGAAGCTAAACGCAGTAATTATAGAATCGCCGACAGGTACACCTTGGAGTGTGCTGCCAACAGTAAATGGTGTGCAGACAAGCGACTGGTTCAAGCATTTCCAGTATGAAGGGAAATATTACTCTGTTATTAGTAAAATTAATAATAATCGCTATATACCAATGGATAAAGTTCGTTTTGTGATGGATTACAATGTGTTAAAACGTCAGATTGGAGAATATGAGTTTAGAACGTGGGCATTGACGGAAGAAGAAATGAAGCATCCGGAAATTAAAGATATTCCAGAATTGTCAGTAGGAGAAACAATCAATCTTTCAGAATATACTAAGGTATTCAACGGTCTAGTGAGCAAGCCGGAATATAGTGTAACTGGAGACGCTGAAATCTCAGCAGATGGTATCCTGACAGCGAAAAGCATGAACAACAAAGTGAAGCTGACTGTGACAGACCCAGTGACACGTCTTAGCTCAACACATGAATTTACGATTAAGGATGACCATGGGAATACTACCGATACGGCAACCAAAATCAATTTAAATGAAACAATAAAAGCACGTATTGATTATACTTTCGATAATGATGTTTTTGAAATTTCAGAGGCGGAGAAGCTAAACGCAGTAATTATAGAATCGCCGACAGGTACACCTTCGAGTGTGCTGCCAACAGTAAATGGTGTGCAGACAAGTGACTGGTTCAAGCATTTCCAGTATGAAGGGAAATATTACTCTATTATTAGTAAAATTAATGATAATCGCTATATACCAATGGATAAAGTTCGTTTTGTGATGGATTATAATGTGTTAAAACGTCAGATTGGAGAATATGAGTTTAGAACGTGGGCATTGACGGAAGAAGAAATGAAGCATCCGGAAATTAAGGATATTCCAGAATTGTCAGTAGGAGAAACAATCAATCTTTCAGAATATACTAAGGTATTCAACGGTCTAGTGAGCAAGCCGGAATATAGTGTAACTGGAGACGCTGAAATCTCAGCAGATGGTATCCTGACAGCGAAAAGCATGAACAACAAAGTGAAGCTGACTGTGACAGACCCAGTGACACGTCTTAGCTCAACACATGAATTTACGATTAAGGATGACCATGGGAATACTACCGATACGGCAACCAAAATCAATTTAAATGAAACAATAAAAGCACGTATTGATTATACTTT